>CAIUWU010000304.1 GCA_903902945.1 uncultured Pseudomonadota bacterium | reverse complement strand
ATCAGCAGCTCGGCCTGCTGTCGGGCTTGTTGTTTCATCCAGGCGCTCAGCGCCAGGCGGATTGTCGCCGACTGATCAGTTGACGGCAGCTGATCCGGTAATTCAATCAGCAGGCTGTCAGCATCAGCTTGCTGAATGCGGATGCGTTTGCCTTTATGAGTTGCCAGCCGTAATTGCAGTTTCTGATCCTGAAAGGGAATTGCTGCACCATGTTGATATTGTGCGGGCGCAAAACTGCTGGCCTGGTACGCTGCTTTGATCTTAACCCGTTCACTGGCTCGCTTGATCCAGTCTTGCTGGGCACTGACAAAGGCGGCAATTTTGCTGACAGGCATTAACGGCGGGGCCACCACTTCGATCCGGTCAGGCTTGACCACGATGCGCATGGTTTTGACTCGCTGGCTGCGGCGGATTTGATAATCGACAGTCTGAGACATCAGTTTTAGGCGCTGTCCTGATTGATCATATGAGTGGCTAGATGCTGCAAAGCTTCTCTGAGTTTGCTGCGCAGCGTCTGGCTCATTGCCACTTCGACCAAAGCCCGGTTCATGCACAGCATCCACTGATCACGCTCGGCAGGACCGATTTTGAACGGAAAATGCCGGCGGCGCAGCATTGGATGGCCAAATTCTTCGATATACAGATTGGGTCCGCCCAGCCAGCCGGACAGAAACTTGAATAATTTATCTTTGGCGCCACTTAGGTCCGGGGCATGCATGGCGCGGATATCTGCCGCCTCAGGCAGAATCTCCATGTAGAAATAAAAGCGGTCAACCAGGCTGCGGATAGCGGCTTCGCCACCGATCAACTGGTAGGGGGTGATCTCTGTCATCAGCTTTACACGTTATTTGTTAATATTGCCGGTATACTAAGCGGCTGTAATCAAATCTGTCGCAGGTTAGGACAGTTTCAAGACATACGACTCTTTGTTCAGGAGGATACATTATATGCGTTTAAATACAGCAACTGTGCGTTCGGAAGCCGGTGTTCTGGCAACCAATAAAGTTTTAAAGAATACCTATTTATTATTGTCAATGACTTTACTGTTCAGCGCCGCTACCGCTGGCGCGGCGATGGTGATGGATTTGCCCTATCCCGGCGTCGGGGTGACGCTGGTTACTTATTTTGCGTTGCTATTTTTAACTAATCGTTTCAGTAACAGTGCTTGGGGCTTGCTGTTTGTATTTGCGCTGACCGGCTTTATGGGCATGACGCTTGGACCGGTGCTGAATATGTATCTGCACATGTTCAGCAATGGTCATCAATTGATCATGATGGCTCTGGGCGGTACCGGAGTGACTTTCCTGGGTTTGTCTTTTTATGCACTGACAACCCGTAAAGACTTCAGCTACATGGCGGCGTTTCTGATGGTCGGTATCTGGGTGGCCTTTTTTGCCGGTCTGGCCGGATTGCTGTTTTCAATCCCGGCTTTGTCTCTGGGAGTGGCAGCGATGTTCGTGGTACTGATGTCGGGCATGATCCTGCTGCAAACCAGTGCCATCATTAACGGTGGTGAAACCAATTACATTCTGGCGACATTGTCGCTGTATGTGTCGATATTCAATCTGTTTACCAGCCTGCTGCAATTGCTGGGCGTATTTGCTGGTGACGATTAAGGCTTTGATCT
>CAIUWU010000303.1 GCA_903902945.1 uncultured Pseudomonadota bacterium | reverse complement strand
GGGCTGGTGTTGAGGATCAGGCCGATTTCTTTATTGGTTTTGCCACGCGAAATCCACATCAGAATTTCGGCTTCGCGGAAAGTCAGTTTCAGTCTTTCCTTAAGATTTTCCGGGGTCCAGTTATCGCCCTCATGATGCAGCAGCAGTAAATAACCGCGGTCATTGTCACAGGGGCTAATGCTCAGATTAAATCCCGAACCCAGTTTGAACTCCATCGCATCACTGCCGACATTGCTGAGCTGTGGTATCCACTGCTGGAATAAGCTTAGTAATTTACCTGGCAACCGGGTGTTGAGTCCGGCTTCGTCGGCTACCGCAAATTCCTGGCCAAAGTTGTGCAGCCACTGTTCCGCCGCCGGTGTAAGCCAGTGGATGATGCCCTGCTGATTGGCGACTAGAGCTGCGAAATCATGATGCTGAATCAATTGCTCGGCTCGCAGCCGGTTACGGGTCTGTTGCAGATGCACTTCGATACGGGCCAGAACTTCGGGGGGACGAATCGGTTTAACAATGTAATCCACACCGCCCTCACTAAAGCCGCGTAATAGATCATCGAGCTCACTCAACCCGGTCATGAACAGCACTGGAATATCGAGCGTGTCAGGATTGGATTTAAGCCGGTTGCAGGTTTCAAAGCCGTCTATGCCGGGCATCACCACATCTAGCAGAATGATGTCGGGTTTACTGTAACCAATCTGTTCAAGCGCCGACAAACCATCGGTGGCCACCAGAACCCGATACTGAGCTTCTGATAAGGTATCGGACAGCAGCGCCAGGTTGGCGGGTGTGTCATCGACGATGAGCACGGTAGCTTTTATCGGATCATTCATGTCAGGAGTCCTGATAAGTCTGTTTGAGAGTTTGGCGGATTTCGGACACTTTAAACGCTTTGATCAGATCCAGCAGCGTTTGAAAGAACGGTTCATATTCGGGATGACTGGCCATCAGGTCCAGCATATATGCCTTAAGACCCAGCAAATCGCCGATTCGGGCGAAGTCCTCACATACCTCGATCAGTTCTCTGGGCGGTAGGCTGTAATTCGCGACCGGCAGATTGCTTGCGGTTTCATCGATATTCTGGGCATGAATCCAGTCGAGATTCAGCCAATGGCCGATACGGTCCAGTAAAGCGCCGGGAATGATGGGTTTGGGCAGGAAATCATTACAACCGGCGTTGATTGCCGCCAGCCGGTCATCAGCATAAGCGTTGGCGCTGACAATCAGAATGGGTGATTTGATCTCGCGTTTACGCAAATGCGCGGTGGTTTCAATGCCGTTGAGGCCGGGCATGGAAATATCCATGATGATTAAATCCGGGCGTTCGCGCATGATTTTGAACAGACAGTTTTCGCCGGAACTGGCTTCAGAAATCACAAAGCCGAGCGGTTCCAGCAAGTCGATCAATAACTGGCGCTGCGCTTTCTGATCATCGACCAGCAGGATTTTGCGCCGTGAACCCTGATAACCGATGATGGCTTGATCGCTTTTTTCCGATACCAGCACCTGGATGCTGGGTAACAATAATTTCACGGTAAAGGTGGTGCCTTGGTGCAGGGTGCTGTCGACGGTAATTTCACCGCCCATCACTTCGGTCAGGGTTTTACTGATGGTCAGGCCCAGGCCGCTACCGATGGACTGGCCGGCATTAGCACTGCTGAGTCGGGTAAAAGGCTGGAAAATCTGCTGTAACTGATCGGGCGCAATGCCCACGCCGCTATCGATGATCTGAAAGGTAGCAACGCCGCCGCTATAGGCAATTTTGAGAGTCACCGAGCCGCTGGGGGTAAATTTGATGGCGTTACTCAACAGATTGATCAGAATTTGCCCGACCCGTTTTTCATCACCGCGTACCCAGCGCGGCAAGCGGTTAACGATGATGCAGTGAAATTGCAGCCCCTTGCTTTCGGCTTGCACGCTGTAGCTGTGTTGCCAATGCCGGATCAGGCTGGAAAAGTCGATGGTCTGATACTTCAGATCAAACTTACGCGCTTCGATTTTGGCAATGTCGAGGATATCTTCAATCAGATCCGATAAATGCTCACTGCTGCGTTTCAGGGTTTCAACCGCCTGTTTGCGGTGGGCCGGAATCCTCGGATCCTGATCGAGAATATGGGCATAACCGACGATACTGTTGAGCGGTGAACGGATTTCATGACTCATGTTGCTGAGAAAACGACTTTTGGCCTGATTGGCGGCTTCAGCCATTTGGATCGCTTGTTGTAACTTGATATCGGTTTTTTGATGTTCGGCGATTTCTTCTAGCAATAACTGGGTTTGTTTATTGGTTTCTTCCAGCGCTACCTTGCGGCTTTCTTCGTTGAGAATGATCCACCAGGTACCCAGCCCCAAAAACACCAGCAGCGAAGCATAGATTTTCAGGAAGTTATGCAAGATCAGATTAAATGTGCTGGTGTAATTCTTGGTGGCCAGCAAATCCTGATAATAAATGATGCTGATGAAAATCCCGGTCAGTACCGCCAGAAAACTGAACAGTATCAGAAAACGCAGGATACGGGTTTTGGCGCGCTCGCTGATCCAGCTTGGCATAAACAGCATGGCAATCAATTGCAGGTAGTCATCGAAACGATAGCCTTTTTTACAGATGTCCTGACATCGGGCATCAAGCGTACAGCACAATGAGCAGATCGGGCCGCTGTAGGCAGGACAAAAGGCCATGTCTTCGGCTTCGAAATGATTTTCGCAAATGCAACAGTTCTGCGAATGGCTGGCATGGCGGTCGTCATGCTCACGAATGATGTAATGGCGGCTTTTAGTGAGATAGGCGATTAGAGGTACCAGGATAAAGCTCAGGCTTAGGGCAATAAACGCCGAAAAAGCCTGCGGGTAGGTGCCGAATAAACCCAGATAAGCCAGAATCGATAAGCTTGAAGCCCAGAAGGTTGAAAAAATTCCCACCGGATTGAGATCGGCAAGGTAAGCGCGTTTAAATTCAATGTTGCTCGGACTCAGCCCCAGCGGCTTGTTGATCATTAAATCGGCGGCAATAGCACTAATCCAGGCAATCGAAATATTGGAAAACAGTCCCAGCACTTTTTCCAGTGCGCCGAATACACCAAATTCCATTAATAGCAGCGCGATCATGACATTGAAAAACAGCCACACCACGCGGCCCGGATGACTGTGGGTGATGCGGGAGAAGAAATTCGACCAGGCCAGCGAGCCGGCATAGGCATTGGTGACGTTGATCTTCAACTGGCTGAGGACAACGAATAAGGTGCTGACCGCGATTGCCAGTCTGGGATTATCGAACAGCATCGAATAAGCCACCGTATACATCTGGGTCGGTTCGTGAGCATGCACCGGGCTGATGCCGTGGCGGATGGCCAGATGAGCCAACAAGGCGCCGGCCAGTTGCCGTAACATGCCGAAAAATATCCAGCCAGGACCTGAAATGAGTAGAGGCAGCCACCAGCGCCAGGGACGTTTAGGGTCTATATCCGGCATAAAACGCAGAAAGTCGACCTGTTCACCAATCTGAGCCACCATCGAAAACGCAATGGTCGAGGCGGTGCCGAACATCAGCCAGTCAAAGGCCTGATGACTGGTGAAGATGGCCAGATAGGCCTGCAGAGTCAGCACGGCATCGGGTTCACGATACAGCACCGCAAAGTAAGGCGCGATCAGTAACAGCAGCCAGAGCGGCTGAGTCCAGAGCTGCATCTGGTTGATGGTGGTAATGCCGTAAGTGACCAGCGGAATCACCAGTAGCGCGCTGAGCACATGGGCATAAGCTAGCGGAATCTCTAAATACAACTCCAGCGCCAGCGACATGATCGATGCTTCAAGCGCAAACAGGGTAAAAGTAAACGAGGCGTAGATCAGTGAGGTCAGGGTCGAGCCGATATAACCAAAGCCGGCGCTGCGGGTCAGCAAATCAATATCGATATGATATTTGGCAGCGTAATAACTGATCGGAAAGCTGGTCACGAAAATGATCAGGCCGACGATCAGGATTGCCCAGCAGGCATTGGTAAAGCCATAGTTGATCGATAAAAATCCGCCAATCGCTTCCAGAACCAGAAATGAGGTTGACCCAAAAGCGGTGTTGCCAACCCGGAAAGCCGACCATTTACGGAAACTGCGCGGTGCAAAACGCAAGGCGTAGTCTTCCAGGGTTTCATTGGCGATCAGCGAATTGTAATCGCGGCGGACTTTGGTAATGTTCTGGAAGTGGCTCTGTTTCACATTAGGCAGACTGTTGGTGAGTCTGCCGCGTGTCGGTCAGCAGGCGGCAGATTCGGAATGGAAAGCTTATTTTCTTTCGTGACCTATGGTAATGATCAGCGGATCACCTTGATTGTGAATCAGCAGAGATTTTTGGCTGCCGTCATCATCCGCTTCTGGCTCGGTAACACTGCTGCTGTGGACTGCCGGTAGCGGTTTTTCCTGAATTTCGACCCGTATATTGGGAATCCAGTTTGGTTTGATCTGCGCCGGATTGGCTGTCCCCGAGTCTTTAGGCAGTGCCTGGCGCGGCAATTTGTCCAACAAATCATAGCAGAGCGTGCTGAGACGGTCGCTGAGTTCATGAGTCAGATGGGCGCTGGTCCGCTCTGCGGCGCTCGGCGCACTGAAAGCGCTTTTTAGTTCAAATTTCACCGACGGATCATCGCTGCGCGACAGGCTGCAACTGATCGGTATCACATCGGCCTGCTGAAAATCCGGCGAGCGCGGATCGGAATTGCCGCTGCTAAAAGAAAATCCGGCCGGGGTACTGCCGCGCTGCATCAGGCCGATAGCCGCTTCGAGGCGATGGCTGAAATGACCGTCGATGGCCTTGAGGGGGTAAGACCATTCAGCCAGATTAGCCATCATATCGGTTTTGATGACGGCGGCCTGCACAGGCACAGCAAACTGCTGCAGATGGCTTTGATCGAGTTGCAGATCGAGCGCGCTGATCGCAGGCTGGACTAATGACGCTGGGATTTTCGGTGCTGATAGCGCAGTGCCGGTCCAACTGCTTGCGCCTAAAAAACTGACCAAAATTAAGTGGCTTAGATGAGGTTTGGTTTTCACGACAATCTCCTGTGTACGGGGTTGCACTCTACTGTAAGCCCCGGTTGTTCGCTTATACGTCAAATGACGTATGCGTCATCTGACGCATTGTGGCCACTGTTGCATTTTATCCACAATGGCCCCCGGCAACCGGCGCTACCCAGGCTGGTTAGTTACTTCCCTGAATTAGTTAGGAGGCATTATGTCACAAGCGAAACAAACAGCCGGTTTGGCGGGTTATTCACGAAAGCTCTTGTTGGCTTCGATTTCTGCGATCGTTGCCGGTTACAGCGCCCAGTCGATGGCGGGCGCCACCTTTAAAATTGACGACACCAAGTGGGTCAGTGTCGGCGCCGGGTTAAGAACCAGTTTCAGAGCAGAGGAAAGCGCTGCCGGTGCCAGCGGCGATAAATGGAGTAACAATTTCAATCTGGATAATATCCGTCTCTACATCAATGGCCAGATTCACAAATATCTGAAAGTCGAATTCAATACCGATTGTCAGACTTGCAGTAGCGGCGGTGAAGTTCGGGTGTTAGATGCCATCGGCAAATTCGAAGTCACCCCGTACGCCAATTTATGGGTGGGTCGGATGCTGGTGCCCGCCGAGCGGCGTGAAATGAACGGTCCGTTTTACAGCGCCGTTTACAATATTTTCTCTGGAGGTACACCGTTCGAGCCAGCCGATCAAAATCTGACTATTCAGTCCAACGGTACTTCAGCCGGTTCTTTCGGTCGTGATGACGGTGCGACCTTTTGGGGTGCGGTGTTGGATGGCCGCCTCCAGTATGCGGCAGGCTTTTTCCGCGGTCTGCGCGGCGGCGCCAATGTTGACAGCAATATTCTCTATGCTCAACGTTTCGCCTATAACTTCTGGAATGTCGAGAAGAATCCCGGTTATTACACCTCGGGTACTTACTATGGCACTGGCGGTGACATTCTGACCGTCGGCGTATCGAACCAGTATCAGGAAGATGCGGCAGGAACTAAAACCGGTCCGGGCTCATTCCGGGGTACTACCGGTGATGTGTTGCTGGAAAAAGTTTTGCCGGGTGGTGGCGTGGCAACTTTTAACGGCGAATACAAAAACTACGGTATCTCAGGGGGCAAATACGCTTCTGGTTGTACCGTTGATCCAAACACCGGTAACTGCTTTACGCTGTTCGAAGGTAACGCCTATGACGTCAGCGGCATGTATCTGTTCCCGCAAAAAGTCGGCATCGGCAAATTCCAGCCTTATCTGCGTTATGTCAATGTGGCGCCAAATCATACCGCCACCCAGGAACTCTATGAAGGCGGTCTCAACTACATCATTGATGGCCATAACGCCAAAATCTTCTCGGCTTATCAATATGGTGATCGTCTGACTAATGGTGGCCTCAATTCCAGCCAGGTCATGGTTGGCTTTCAATGGCAAATCTAATTTTCTAACCACAAAGGAATCCTAAGATGAAAGTATTCTCTGCTACATTCCGTAAATTAGCGTTAAGTACCGCTGTGATGTCATTGGCGCTGGCGGCAACTACAGTCCGCGCCGAAGACACCATCAAAGTGGGTGTGTTGCACTCGCTGTCAGGCACGATGGCGATTTCGGAAACCACTTTAAAAGACACTATGTTGATGCTGATTGACGAGCAAAACAAAAAAGGTGGTTTGTTAGGCAAAAAACTGGAGCCGGTCGTGGTCGATCCAGCTTCTAACTGGCCTTTATTTGCTGAAAAAGCTCGTGAACTGTTAACCAAGGACAAAGTATCGGCGATTTTCGGTTGCTGGACTTCGGTGTCACGGAAATCGGTGTTGCCGGTTGTCGAAGAGCTGAATGGCTTATTGTTTTACCCGGTGCAGTATGAAGGTGAAGAGTCGTCCAAAAACGTGTTCTACACCGGTGCGGCGCCTAATCAGCAAGCGATTCCGGCGGTTGATTACCTGATGAATGATCTGAAAGTCAAACGCTGGGTGCTGGCGGGTACTGACTATGTCTATCCGAGAACCACCAACAAAAT
>CAIUWU010000302.1 GCA_903902945.1 uncultured Pseudomonadota bacterium | reverse complement strand
GCTGGTGGAAATATGCCGGCAGCAATGGTCGTGTAGTGGGTCTGGATCGTTTCGGCGAATCAGCACCTGCAGGCCAACTGTTCAAAGAGTTTGGTTTTACAGTTGAAAACGTCGTCGCTAACGTCGAAGCTGTGCTTTAATAAATCGAGGATTGAGGTTCAGGAAGCTGAACCTCAACGTTTCAACGTAAAATAAGGTGGGATCGTTAAAATGAATAACTTAACCAAAAGTGTAATGGTAGCTTCATTGCTATCAAGCTCTGTCGTATTTGCAGGTGCTGATTATCCAGCAGCTGATTTTCAACCCAAAGTATTGTATTCAAGCGAAGCAGCAACCGCTTCGGCTGCCAGCTCAGCGCCTGCTCCAGCGTCATCATCAAGCAGTGAGAGTGATGCAAACTACCCTGCAACTAACTATCAACCTAAGGTGCTGTTCAGTGATTCAAGCTATCAGCATAGTTCTGCAGCCCCAGGTACTCCTCAAGTTTCAAAAGCTTCGGGTTCTGTGGCGTCAGCCAGTGTTTCTGAGCAAGCTGTTGCTGCAGAGAAATCAGATTCAAATAATAATCTGATTGGATTGGTGGCTCTTGCTGCTATTGGTTTCTTTTTGTATAGCAAAAAGAATGCAAAAGGCGGTGCCGCTGGCCCGAGTGCAAACGTCACCGAACGCCCTGTAGTGGCTGGTGAATCGACAGGTGTTGAAAAGTATTTGGAAAAGCAAGGTTTAAACAAAACAGGTGTTGAAAAATATCTGGAAAAACAAACAGCTAATCCCGCTACTGGTGTTGCCAAATACATGGCAAAGCAGATTATCAAAGACAGAGAAGCTGCGGCTGCAAAAGTAACTGGCGTAGAAAAATATTTACGCGATAACGGTTAACTGATCAGAGGATGCGCGTAAACCGTTACTGCTTGCATCCTCCTTTTATCTTAGAAAGCAAAATAATCGCCACAATTTGTGTCTGATTCAATAATAGAATCAGATAGCAAACAGTGGCGATTTTGCGTATCAGACATATTCGATATTCACAAATTCCCTTAGCGATTTTTTAATTGCTAAGACTATATTAATCACAATTCTGAGGACACCTTTATGGCTAGAAATCTTCTCGAACAATTACGTGAAATCACTGTAGTAGTTGCTGACACCGGTGACATTCAAGCGATTGAAACTTTCAAACCACGCGATGCAACAACCAATCCGTCATTGATTACCGCTGCCGCCCAAATGCCGCAGTACCAAGGTATTGTTGATGACACATTAAAAGGTGCAAGAGCAACTTTGGGTGCCTCTGCTTCAGCCGCTGAAGTGGTAACTCTGGCTTTCGATCGTCTGGCTGTGTCATTTGGCTTGAAAATTCTGGAAATCATTCCAGGCCGTGTTTCAACAGAAGTTGATGCAAGATTGTCTTACGATGTTGATGCTACCGTTGCCAAAGGTCGTGAACTGATTGCCCAATATGAAGCTGCCGGCATTTCTAAATCACGGATTCTGATCAAAATTGCTGCAACTTGGGAAGGTATTCAAGCTGCTGCAGTTTTGGAAAAAGAAGGTATTGCCACCAACCTGACTTTACTGTTCGGTATGCACCAAGCAATCGCGTGTGCTGAAAACGGCATTACTCTGATTTCTCCATTCGTAGGTCGCATTCTGGACTGGTACAAAAAAGATACCGGTCGCGATTCTTATGCTCCAGCAGAAGATCCAGGTGTATTGTCAGTAACTGAAGTCTACAACTACTACAAAAAATTCGGTTACAAAACCGAAGTTATGGGCGCAAGCTTCAGAAATATTGGTGAAATCACCGAACTGGCTGGTTGTGATCTGCTGACAATCGCGCCTTCATTGCTGGCTGAACTGCAATCAGTTGAAGGTGAATTACCACGCAAACTGGATCCAGCGGCGGCGGCCAATGCGGATATCGAAAAAATCAGCGTTGATAAAGCCACTTTTGATCGCATGCACGATGAAAATCGTATGGCCAAAGAAAAACTGGCTGAAGGTATCGATGGTTTCACCAAGGCATTGGAAACTCTGGAAAAACTGTTGTCAGATCGTCTGGCAAGCCTGGAAGGTTAATCAGCCTGATAGAGAGCGCAACAGAGCGCTCTCTATCATTCTTAATTCAAGTCTGAACAGATTAAGCGCTGTTCATTTCTAAGCAGGAAAGTTTGAATGTCACAAAAAATCTTTGATGTAGTAAAACCAGGCGTCGTTACTGGTGAAGATGTACAAAAAATCTTCGCAATTTGCAAAGAAAACAACTTTGCATTACCTGCGGTCAACGTAATCAGCACTGATACCATTAATGCCGTTTTAGAAGCCGCTGCTAAAGTTAAATCACCTGTTGTGATCCAGTTTTCTAATGGCGGTGCCGCATTTGTTGCTGGTAAAGGTTTAAAACTGGAAGGTCAGGGCTGTTCAATTGTGGGTGCTATTTCTGGCGCACATCATGTTCATGCCATGGCAGAGCATTACGGTGTGCCCGTTATTCTGCATACCGACCATGCAGCCAAAAAATTGCTGCCTTGGGTCGATGGCATGCTGGATGCCGGTGAAAAACACTTTGCCGCTACCGGCAAACCATTGTTCAGCTCGCACATGCTGGATCTTTCAGAAGAAAGTTTGGAAGAAAACATTGAAACCTGCGCCAAATATTTGGAGCGCATGTCAAAAATGGGCATGACTCTGGAAATCGAACTGGGTTGCACCGGCGGTGAAGAAGACGGTGTTGATAACAGTGGCATGGATCACTCGGCGCTGTACACACAGCCAGAAGATGTTGCCTATGCTTATGAAGTATTGAGCAAAGTCAGCCACCGTTTCACGATCGCTGCCTCATTCGGTAACGTACACGGCGTTTATTCACCTGGTAACGTTAAACTGACGCCGAAAATTCTCGATAACTCACAACAATATGTATCTGAAAAATTCGGTGTGCCACACAACACATTGAACTTCGTATTCCACGGCGGTTCAGGCTCTTCTCCAGAAGAAATCAAAGAATCCATCAGCTACGGTGTCGTTAAAATGAATATCGATACCGATACTCAATGGGCTACTTGGGAAGGCGTGATGAACTTCTATAAAAAGAACGAAGGTTATTTGCAAGGTCAGATCGGTAACCCAGAAGGTGCTGATAAGCCGAACAAAAAATTCTATGATCCACGCGTCTGGCAACGTGCCGGCCAAGTTGGCATGGTGACTCGTTTAGAGCAGGCATTCAAAGAACTGAATGCAGTAGATTCGCTTTAATCGTGGCAAGACTGCAGGCCGCGAGGTCTGCAGTCTCTTTGCTCCTCAGTCAGGTCGTGAACCTGAAGTCAAAAAAGTTTCGATTCCCACCGATGCCCGGATAAATGAAGGATCATTAATCCTTTCCTGCAAACGCTGGTAATTTTCAGCATGTCTGCTGCGGTCATTCTGTCGATGCCAGAGATGCAGCACCGGTACTGCAAAACGACCTTCTTTGCGGCGTATCCCTAAATGCAGCAAACGAATAATCAAGTCTGAATCCTCAAAGCCCCAACCTTCAAATAACTGATCAAAACCATTGACTGCCAGGAAATCATCTTTCCAGACAGCGAGATTGCAGGTCATGGCTTTGTCCCAACGTTTAGGCTGTCTGTAACGATGAAAATTCCAGGGTAAATAAACCAGCGGCAATAGACGATTGATATCGCGTTTTAACCAGTGCCAGCCAAAAAACATGACTGATTGCCGGTGCAATCCACAGGAGTTCGACAACACCGTTTGGGTAAAGTTTGGGCTAAGCAGCATGCGGTTGCCCGGCACAAAATAGCCAGGTTCAGCCAGTTGGCGATGGCGCTGAATAAAGGATGGCAAAACCACACAGTCGCCATCAAGAAAAAGCAGATAACGGCCTCTGGCTGCCACAACCGCTTTGTTGCGGATGGTGCCGGCGCGGAAGCCTTGGTCTTCATGATGCACATGGCCGATGACAATCTGGTCAGAATTAGCCGAATAAGCATCGATAAGCTGAGCGGTTTCTAGAGTAGAGCCATCATCGGCAATCAGAATTTCGAAATGCTGGTCATTCTGCTCCAGCAAGCTATCAAGGCAAGCCTTTAGTGCGGCAGGCCAATTGTAAGTGGTGACAATAACGGAAATCAGGGAAGTCATTGATGGCTGCCGGGTTTATGAAGCTGACGTAATTTAAGATATTTGTAGTAAGTACCTTCGGCATTGGAAATAGCCAGCATCAGACCTTCTGGTCCGTCCAGTATCGCCAGCTGTAAGAAATAGCAGCGCAGGAAAGTCCAAAAGCCTTTGAAAATGGCGGTGCCAAGATTAGCTGTTTTACCTTTGGCATATAGTTTGGTGGCGCCAAGCGCCGAGTAGTGATTTATTTTGGCTAATACTTCATCAGGATCAACAAATGCTTCATGTAATATAGGTGTAGATAGTTGTGCGATAGTGCCAGACACCTGGATGGTTTCGTGAACCACATCTTCAGTAAAACGGCCTTTATTGCGTTTAAAGAGGCGCAACACATAATCCGGCCACCAGCCACCATGACGAATATTGCGGCCACAGTAGCTGGATAGTCTGGGAATCTGAAACGCATGAAATGTATTTTGTGATATTGCCAATAAGATCTCTT
>CAIUWU010000301.1 GCA_903902945.1 uncultured Pseudomonadota bacterium | reverse complement strand
GCCTATGATCGCCGGTACCGAGGGATTTATTTGCGAAGCCTGCGTGGTGCTTGCCAGTCAGGTTGTTTCCAGCTGGGGCAAGAAAAAAGAGCTGGATCAGATCCAGGCACCGTTAGCCAAACCGGCTGAAATCAAAGCCAGACTCGATCAGTATGTGATCGGTCAGGACTTGGCCAAAGAAATTCTCGCCGTGGCGGTTTATAACCATTACAAACGCCTCAAGCATGAAACTAGCAAAGTGCAGGGTTTAACCGAAGCGGCCCGCGAAGTGGAAATAGGCAAATCCAATATTTTGCTGGTTGGGCCATCCGGTACCGGAAAAACCCTGCTGGCCAGTACGCTGGCGAAAATCGTTGGCGTTCCCTTTGCGGTGGCCGATGCGACCACGCTCACCCAGGCCGGTTATGTCGGTGACGATGTCGAAAATATTCTGGTCAGATTGCTCGATGTTGCCGAGGGGCAGGTGAGTAAAGCCGAATGGGGCATCGTTTATATCGATGAAGTCGACAAGATTGCCCGTAGCCCGGAACAGGCCTTTGGAACCCGTGATGTGTCGGGAGAGGGCGTTCAGCAGGCATTGCTGCGTTTGGTGGAAGGCTCCGCGGTAAAAGTGTCGGCCAAGAGTCGCCGTAAAGATCAGCATGGCAATGAGTCGCTGACTATCGATACCAGCAATATTCTGTTTATCGCTGGCGGTGCTTTTCCCGGTCTGGAGCAGTTTGTTGAAAAGCGCCTGCTGCCACCCAAAGCCGGCATCGGTTTTCATGCCGAGCACAATGACAGCAACGACAAACCTAGCCTGGAAGCCTTATTAAATGCAATTCAGCCCGATGATCTGAAACGCTTTGGTCTGATTCCCGAGTTTATTGGCCGTTTTCCGGTACTGGCTCCGCTGGAGCCTTTGGATGTCGATGCGCTGATCAAGGTGCTGACCGAGCCTAAAAATGCCTTGGTCAAGCAATATCAGCAATTATTGGCTTTTGATGATGTGGCGCTGGAGTTTACCCAGGATGCTTTGGTCGAGATCGCCGGCAAGGCAATTGAACGCAATACCGGCGCGCGCGGTTTGCGCAGCATCATGGAAAGCGTATTACGTAAAACCATGTTTGATCTGCCTTCGCGGGACAACATTAGTCGTTGCATCGTCAATGCCGAGGTGATTCGCGGTGAGGCCGAGATTCAGATTCTGGCCGCGCAAGACTTACAACGTCTGGCAGCCGGTGAGTAAACCATCCGTGCTGCCCTAGCATGGTTTAAGCCTCCTTCATTCAATACCGATAACAGCGGGAATCCTTATGACTACCAAAGATACCATCCTCAAACAGCTGGCCGATCATCCGCTGCTGATTTACATGAAAGGCGTGCCAACCGCTCCCGAATGCGGGTTTTCGGCCAAGGCGGTTGCCATTCTCGATGCCAGCAAAGTGCCTTATGCCTATGTCAATGTGCTGAACGCGCCGTTTATTCGTGACCGGCTGCCGAGTATTTCAAAATGGCCGACTTTCCCGCAGATTTTCGTCAAAGGCGAACTGCTGGGCGGCT
>CAIUWU010000300.1 GCA_903902945.1 uncultured Pseudomonadota bacterium | reverse complement strand
GGACATTACTGTGGTCACACCGGTGTTTGCCGATGATGGCCGGCAGATCCTGTTTTTTACCGCTTCACGCGGGCATCATGCTGATGTCGGCGGGATAGCGCCGGGTTCGATGCCGGCCAGCAGTCGGGTGATCGATGATGAAGGGGTGATCAGTGACGGTCTTAAAATAGTTGCGCAAGGTTGTTTTCAGGAAGCGGTGTTACGCGACTGGCTGCAAGATCATCCTCATCCGGCGCGCAATCACGAGCAGAATCTGGCCGATATTCAGGCGCAGATAGCTGCCAATCAGGCCGGGGTCAATGGCTTGCGGGCAATGGTTGAGCGATATGGCCTGGCGGTGGTTCAGGCCTATATGCACTATGTGCAGGAGCATGCCGAAGCCTGTGTCAGACAGGTTTTAAGTACCTTGAAAGGCGGTGAGTTCTGTTACCGGCTGGATCAGGAGGCGGTGATTCAAGTCAGGGTCGAAATTGATCCGCTGCAGCAGAGTGCCTGTATTGATTTCACCGGCACTTCGGCGCAAATGGCCAATAACTTTAATGCGCCGTTAGCGGTGTGCAAAGCGGCGGTGTTGTATGTGTTCCGAACCCTGGTCGCCGATGATATTCCGCTGAATGCCGGTTGTTTAAAGCCGTTAGTGATTCGGGTTCCCGAAGGCTGTCTGCTCAATCCGCGCTATCCTGCGGCGGTGGTCGCCGGTAATGTCGAAACCTCGCAATATGTCGTGGATGCCTTATACGGCGCACTGGGGGTGCTGGCAGCATCGCAAGGCACCATGAATAATCTGACTTTTGGCAGCGAGGATTATCAGTATTACGAAACCATTTGCGGGGGTGCCGGTGCTGGGCCGGGTTTTGATGGTGCCGATGCGGTACATACCCATATGACCAATTCGCGGATTACCGATCCTGAAATTCTCGAACAGCGTTTTCCGGTATTGCTGCAGCAGTTTGCGATCCGGCGCGGCAGTGGGGGTGCCGGACGTTATCGGGGTGGCGATGGGGTGGTGCGCAGAATTGCGTTCTTGGAGGCCATGAGCGTGGGTATACTTTCCAGTCATCGCAGTCAGCCTAATTTCGGGCTTGCTGGCGGTGCGCCCGGTAGTTTGGGGATCAATCGTCTGATCGAGGTCAGTGGCCGGACTGAACTACTACCCGCCTGTGCCAGCAGACTGGTTGCATGTGGCGATGTGATCGAAATCGAAACCCCGGGTGGCGGCGGTTTTGCTGCTGTCTGAGTTGCAACTGTTTACCTTTACGATATTCAAGATTGAGTCATGCTTTTAGATTTTTCAGTTAATCAAACCCTGATCGTTGCCGTTTTGTTTGTCTGGGCCGGTTTTGTCCGTACCGGGCTGGGATTCGGTGGCGCAGCGCTGGGGCTGCCGCTGATGCTGTTTGTGCATAATGATCCGCGCTTATGGTTGCCTATCATTAGTACCCATTTGCTGTTTTTTTCGGGATTTACCCTGCGGACCCGGCTGCATAATGTTGACTGGCATTATTTGCGGCAGACCTCGGTTTACATTATTCCGCCGGCGATTATCGGCGTTTTTGGATTGGTGAATTTGCCGATCGTCTGGCTGAATAGCTTTATTTATGCCGTTACCCTGTTTTACGGCTTGATCTGGTTACTGAACAAGACCATTGAGAGTCATCAGAACTGGGTGGATAAACTGCTGCTGATTTTAGGCGGCTATGTGGCCGGTACTTCTCTGACCGGAGCGCCGCTGATGGTGGCTGTCTATATGCGGCATGTCAGTAAGGAGCAGTTGCGCGATACGCTGTTTGTTTTATGGTTTGTGCTGGTCAGTATCAAAATGACTACTTTTATTGCTTTGTCGGTGGATTTGCATGTTAAAGAGGCGCTGATGCTAATTCCGGTGGCGGCCATCGGCCACTGGAGTGGATTGAAAACCCATCAAGCGATCATGCGCAATGAGTTGTTATTCAAACGCTGGGTGGGTGGCGGTCTGGTGATTGTCTCGGCGCTGGGCTTGTGGGATTTATATTGAAACGCCTGTTTTTTGCTTTATGGCCCGATACTGCTGTACGCCAGCAATGCTTTGAACTGGTTAAGGCCGGCGCGATTCCGGGTCAGCCAGTGGCGTTTGATAATCTGCATCTGACGCTGGTGTTTTTGGGGAATCTGGAGCCAGACCGACAGGCAGCGCTGATGACACTGGCTGACAGACTGTTAGTAGAACCGATGACTGTCTGTCTGGATCGGCTGAGTCTGTGGCAGGATTGCCTGGTCTGTTGTTCGCGCACGGACGCCATTGATCCGGCTTTGGCCAGGCTGGCCGAGCAATTAAAGGCGGCAGCGCGCGGTATTGGTTTGCAGCCTGATGCTCGCCGGGTCATCCCGCATATCACGCTGATTCGCCAAGTGAATCGCGGATTGTTCGCTATGACAGAAACGGCGATCAGTCCGATAGTATTTAACAGTCGTCAGTTTTGTCTGCTTGAGTCGCGGTTTACCGAGGGCACCGTTAAATATCAGATAGTTAAAGTGTGGCGCTGATAAGTTGACCTAAAAGCCGGAACGAATCATTAGAGCCGAGCAACTAAAAACCCGTACAATCCGCGCACTGTTGATGCATGGGTAAATAGATATGAAAAACAGATTACCGAAGTTGGGCTTGATGGTCGGTTTGGGCCTGCTGGGCGGCTGTGAAGTCTACGGACCGCCGGCTTACTATCCCGATACCTATGTCGAGCATGAGTATTATGCGCCTCAATATCCTTATCAGCCTTATGGCGGCGGTACTTATATCTATGAAACCGCGCCGGCAATTCAGGTGATGCCTGGATATGAATATCATGACCGTGGTTATCGCCACGATGCTTATCGGCACGGTGATCAGCATCATCCGCATCGCTCGGAGTCTTACCCGCAATATCAGCCTTCCCGGCAGCAGCCGTCTCAGCCGCATCAATATCAGCCGCAACTGAATTACCGTGATCATCAGCCGCAAGCACCGCAGGGATTTCAACAGCAGGCGCCGCAATTCTACGGTCAGCCGGCACCGACTTCCCCGCAGGCGCAGCCGAATAGACAGGAAGACAGGCATCAGGATGGCCAGCGGCAGCATGGCGGTCAGCATCATCATCAAGAAGGTCGGGATTAGCCGAATTTGTGTGGTCTTGAGTAGTTATGCACAAATCAAAAATGCGGATCCGAGCGCGGATTATGCGGCGCATCAGGTTGGCAGAACGGTGTTTTTGCGCTTAAGTCATTGATTTTTTGTGACGTGTAAAAATTGGACAATCTAAGTTAACCTTACGCAAATTAAGCAGTTAGTTATCTTATCGATAGGAAATCCACAGACTTATCCACAGCAATTGTGGATAAGCGGCAAAGGCTTTCTAACTACAATAAGTTAGCTGTTATTACGAACAAATTACTTGCAATCAGGCAGGTTTTAAACAGTCTCTGGCTAAAGTGGCGGCGCGTGCTTTGTCTAAGCCTAAAAATGGTCTAACAGCTTTGTTATGAGATAATAGCCACACTTAATAAATGCTTTATGGGTTATAGATAAGGAAAAACCATGTTTTCATTGCAAACCATCTTTGGTAAAGGTGATAAATTTTATAATTTACTGGAGGCTAGTGCTGATTCTGCTTATTCATCGTCAACGGCTCTGATCGAGTTGTTAAGCCTGCCAGCGACCCAGCAGTCGTTAGAAAAGTTCAAGCAGGCGCGGCGGAGGGAAAAAAATTTATTCGCTGAAATCAGTGAAGAGCTGGTGAATACCTTCGTTACCGTTCTGGATCGAGAAGATATTGAAGCGCTGAACAGTGCTTTGTACAAAATTCCTAAAGTGGTCGAGAAGTTTGCCGAACGATATACCCTGGCGTCTGATCGTATCGGTGATGTCGATTTCATCAGTCGTGCGGCAATGCTGGAACAAGCCTGTCAGGTGTTGCAGCAAATGGTGGGGCAATTGCGTAAGGGTATGGACCTGGATGTGGTAAAAAAACTCAACGATCAGTTACAAAGTATTGAAGCTGAAGCCGATCGGCAGATACTGGAGCTGTATCGCGATGTGTATGCCAATGAATCGGACCCTATCCGCTATATGGTCAAAAGAGATTTATTCGAGATCCTTGAAAAAGCGATTGACCGTTGCCGCGATGCCGGTAACGTCGTCTATCACATCGTTCTAAAAAATTCATAAGGGCTGTTTCATGTTGACACTGCTTTTGCTTGTCATTTTTGTGGCCCTGGTTTTCGAGTTTGTTAACGGATTCCACGATACGGCCAACTCTATTGCTACTGTTGTGGCCACTAAGGTATTAACGCCGACTCAGGCTGTTACTTTGGCGGCGTTGACCAATCTGGTGGGGGCTTTGTCGGGAACTGCGGTTGCCAAAACGATCTCGTCCGGATTGGTTGACACTAATGTGGTTAATCTCAGCTCCGAAGTGCTGATCTGCGCTTTGATGGGGGCCATCATCTGGAATCTGATCACCTGGGCTCTGGGTTTGCCGTCTTCTTCCAGTCATGCCTTGATCGGCGGTTTATGTGGCGCCGCGCTGGCGGCAGGCAACAATAATCCTGATGTGCTGATTTGGTCAAAAACCGCTCTGGTCTGGACTGAAAACAAAGGTTTGCTCTGGAAAGTGGTGATTCCTATGATCAGTTCTCCGGTAGCCGGTTTTACACTGGGTATTCTGATCATGGGGGTTCTGATGGCGATCATCAGCGGCATGAATACGATGGGTGGTGCTATGGAACGGATGGTGCGACCCAAGTGGATTAACAAGGTATTTGGCAAGGCGCAGCTGTTGTCAGCCGGTTATATGGGCTTTGCCCACGGTAGTAATGATGCTCAGAAAACCATGGGTATTATTGCGTTGGCTATTTTCGCCGCTAATGGCGCCGGTACTCTGGATCAACTGCCGCAGTGGGCCGAGTTTCTCAAGCCCGATGGTGGTGAAAAAGATATCGACAACTGGATTGTCTTTACTTGCGCTTTGGTCATGGCGATTGGGACCTCGGTTGGTGGCTGGAGAATCATCAGAACCCTGGGGCATAAGATGGTTAAACTGCATCCTATTCACGGCTTTGCCGCAGAAACCAGTTCTGCCACCATTCTGGTCGCGGCAGCGCATTTTGGCATGCCGGTTTCCACGACACACAGTATTTCAACGGCGATCATGGGGGTAGGTTTTGCCAAGAATCCCCACACACTGAAGTTGTCTGTGATTGAACGTATCATCTGGGCTTGGGTGTTAACGATTCCGGCTGCCGGCGGGGTGGCCTGGATAATGGTGAAGCTGATTTTCTGGCTTCATTAATAGCCATTGTTCCATGTAAAAAAGCCGGAAGCTGTTGCCAAAACAGCTTCCGGCTTTTTTTATCGGTTAGAGGTGCGGTTTAGTGAATATGTACTTCGCGGGTTTTGGATTTATCACTTCTGCGCAAGGTGTAGGCTTCTTGGTCACCCGGCATCAGTTTGCCTTCCGCGCTTAGCACCACCAGCGCACTGTCATCTTCAATGCTCAACTGACGTTGCGGAGCATCTTTATTGGGGGTCAATAACAAAATACGGGTCTTGTCATTCCATTCATATTTACCTTTTTCGTAAAACTCGCGGCTGGACGGTTTGGCAGGCTGGCTGACCAGTAAGTAATTGCTTTTGGGTTTTAAGGACAAGGTCATTTTGAGGCCGGTACAGTCTTTTTCCTTGCAAGGCAGGTAGCCATAGAAAACACCGCGGAAACCATTGCCTGCTTCAGTGCCAGGGCTATTTTCGTGTTCTGAATGATCCATGCCGCCGTGGCGGATCGATTCGCGGGCTTTGAGTGCTTTTTCCTGCAGTTGCATATCGGATTCCGCCCAACCAGTGTTAAGCGTTGAAAGCAATGCGCCGAAACAAAGCAATGTCACATTTTTTTTAATTGTTGTAGGTAATGTCTGCATAAAAAATTTCTGTTTCTGTTGGTAAACGGATCGGGAATGAAAAGCGCAACGGCTGGTAAAGCGGGCGCTAGTAAAATTTTACTACGGCTTACAGGGCTAAAGGTTACCAGTAAAACCACCGAGATCAATATCATGATGGGCTGATCTGTTGTGTGCCGGTTAATGACGACCCGGCTTTGTCAGGCGTTAACGGTTTTTTCCATATAAGCCAGGGTCAGATTATCGACCTTAGGTATCCATAGTTTGGGGTTGACCGGGAATGGATGGGTTTCTCCATTCAACCGGTAGCCGCGTCTTTGATAATAGGCAATCAGTTCGTGGCGACAGGGAATCACCGCGATCAGAAAGCGTTGCACAGGCCAGGTCTGGGTTGAAAATTGTTCGGCATATTGCAGTAGTAAATTACCGATTCCCTGGTTTTGGTGGCTGGGAAGGACACTAAACATGCCCAGTTCTGCGCTTTGGTCTGTATATTGGATCAGGATCGAGCCCAACAGTTGGTTGGCTGCGGTAGCAGTAACAATCACCGCGTCACGGCTGTTGATCAGTCGGGCAATATCGTCACTATCGGTTCTAAGGCCTTCAAGCAGATCGGCTTCACTGGTCCAGCCAAGCCGGCTGCTGTCGCCGCGATAGGTCATATTCACCAGGGCGGCAATTTGAGCGGCATTCTGAATCTTTGCGCTGGAAAAAATGTATGAGGACATGGCAATCCCTGAGAAATAGCTGATTGCTTACAGTATGCCATTCTTATTGTTAATCGTAATTTTGATTAAACGGATGGTGACGGCTGTGGCTGATTAATTATCTTTTTTTGAGATAAGTGAATCGGTATTTAACGTTTTTATGTTTGATCTCCCAGCTATATTTTATGGGTAGAGTTTGAGGAACAACAAAATGAATCTGAATTTTCAATCAATAGCCTTTACTGTCAATGATAGCGATGGTCGCGAGATTTTCTGTACCCGCTTGGTCGAGCACGAACAGGGATGTTTAACTCAGACTGTTAATGTCATCGGTGTTCATAGCCAAGCAGATGCCAGAATTTATCTTATCAGTGAGTTGGAACAAGATTCAGTGATTCGGGTTCGAATGCTACAAAATGCCAAAGCAATTGCGCTCGATATTGTCAGGACTCATATTTAATCTTGAGTCGGGTTTATTAACCTGAATTCAGATGCTTATTGGCAAAAACCAGCAAATTCATAAAGTCTGAGCGACTGTATGGTGGCCAGAAAAAAAGAACCCCGCAAATTTTGCAACTTGCGGGGTTAAAGATTGCAGTGCGATTAAGACTGCTTAACTAACAGGAGGTCCAACAATAAAACGTAAAACTAGGCATCAACAGATTCTGAAAAGTCCAGGTTGCTGATTAACGAGGCGGCACAAAAAAGAGTGGTTGAGGCAATGAAAGCCCCGGAAACAAAGCCAAATACACCAGTCACGAACAAGAAGCCGGTAGTGATATCTCTATATTTATTTGATTCGTTCATTTTCTTTTCCTCTTTTTCAATTAATCTCTTTAAGTTGGCTATAGTCTAGTGCCAATCAATATTGTTTACAATACCGATTTCGGTGCATTAATTGTTTCTAATTTGTTTACAATTCCTGGTCCTTAGGTCTGCGGGGCATGCAGGGGCCGGGCAGCGTGGACGAGGTCTTAATGCTTAAAATAAGATATGAAAATCAAAAAATATCGTTTTATTAGCTAATT
>CAIUWU010000299.1 GCA_903902945.1 uncultured Pseudomonadota bacterium | reverse complement strand
TAATTAGTCAGGAACCCTGGATTGCGCTGGATACCGAGTTCTTGCGCGAAAAAACCTACTATCCAAAATTCTGTCTGTTGCAGATAGCTGCGCCAGGCTGGGTGGCCTGTGTCGACCCCTTGGCGATTGAAGATTTGAAGCCTTTGCTGGCGGCCATCTATAACCCTGATATCACCAAAGTGTTGCATTCTTGTCGTCAGGATCTGGAGATTTTTTATCAGCTGACCGGTGCAATTCCCCAGCCGCTGTTTGATACCCAGATCGCGGCGCCGTTATTGGGGTTTCAAGAGAATCCCGGCTATGCGATGCTGGTTTCCAGCTTTTTGAATATTAATCTCAATAAAGCGCACACCCGCACCGATTGGTCACTCAGACCGTTAAGTGCCGATCAGATTCAGTATGCTGCGGATGATGTGATCTATCTGTGCAAAATTTACAGCATGATGCAGGAGCAACTGCAAAAGCTCGGCCGCGATCAATGGCTACACAGCGATTTTGAATTGTTGAATGATCCCGAGTTGTATCAGGTATCGCCGGAAAATGTCTGGTTAAAGATTCGCGGCAAGAACAAGCTGACCGGCAAACAGTTATCGATTATGCAGACCTTGAGCGAATGGCGCGAGCGTACTGCGCAGCAGGAAAACAAACCGAGAAGCTGGTTGTTGTCCGATGATTTGATGCTGGAATTGGCCAAGTTACAGCCGGTGACGATTGCCGAGCTGGCCAAAATTCGCAATATCAATGAGCGTACCGTTAATCGCTATGGCAAAAAATTGTGTGAACTGGTAGCGGTGGCCCGTGAACGTTTGCCCAAGCCATTGCAGGATAAAGGTCGTCCGGTCAAGAAAACCCAGCAGCATGAAGCAGTAATCGATATTTTGTCAGCGGTAGTACGAATCAGAGCCGAACAAAACTCACTGAATCCGATTATTTTGGCAACCCGTAAGGATCTAGAAGATCTGGTGTTTGGCGAGCCGGATTGCGTGTTGTTGTCGGGGTGGCGCCATCAGATGGCCGGACGGGAATTACAGGCCTTATTAGCCGGTGAACTGACGGTAAAACTGACTGGCGATGAAGTGACTCTGATCGGTTAACCAGCTGTTATCAACCTGCAGTTGCTGGTAACACTGATAAGCCGCGATTGCCGCCAGGATCAAAAATAAAATCGCGCTGAATTGATGCAATAAGTTCAGCGAAATTTTCTGCAACAGGGTTTTGCCGGCCCAGACGCCAAGTCCCGAACACAGACCCAGTGCCAGTGTTGCGCCCAGCCAGACGCCGATAACGGTACTGGTGCTGCTGAAAGCAACCACGGCGAGCTGGGTTTTATCGCCTAATTCCGCCAGAGTAATCAGCAAAAAAGTAGTCAGAAAAATACTGTGGCTACTTTTTTCGGTCAGTGTTGTCGGGGTCTCTGTTTCGTCATGACTGAATAGCGCATGAATCCCAAAGCCGGCAAACAGCAAGGCTACCACGCCGCTACGCCAGTAATCCGGTATCGATGCGGCAATGACTGCACCAAAACTCACGGCCAGGGTATTCAACAGGGCAAAGGCCAGCAATGCGCCCCAAAATACCGGGGCAGCCCGGTGACGTGAAGCCAGCGTCATACAGACCAGTTGGCTCTTGTCGCCCATTTCTGCGGCGGCAATCAAAACAAAGCTGCTACCGAGCCCGCTGACAAATTCGGGGTTGGTCAGCGTCTGCAATACAGCAACCAGGTCAGATAAGGTCATGGCGGGTTGCAACGGTTAAGTCAAGATTTTGTCGAGCACCATCATAACGATAAACCCGGCCATCAAAGCAAAGGTTGCAATTCGCGAACGGCCTTTGGCATGGGTTTCGGGAATGATTTCTTCGCTGATCACAAACAACATGGCACCGGCGGCAAAACCCATGGCGATGGGCAGTACGCTGGAAAACAGTGTCACCATGGTAATGCCCAGCAGACCGCCTACCGGTTCAACCAGGCCGGTCAGAGTGGCAATGGCCACGGCTTTCCATTTGTTATAGCCGATACCGACCAGTGGCAATGCCACGGCTAGCCCTTCGGGAATATTCTGCAAGGCAATCGCGATCGCCAGTACCAGACCGTTATCCATATCGCCAGAGCCGTAACTGACGCCTACCGACATGCCTTCAGGGAAGTTATGGATGGTAATGGCGATTACGAATAAAGAGATTTTTTGCAGGGTATCCAGACTGGTGTCGCTGACCGCATCGAAATGCAGATGCGGCAATTTCTGATCGGCAAAATGCAGGAATAAGGCACCGACTATCATGCCGGCAGAAACCACCCACAAGCCCTGATCCGGCCAGATTTGATTGCCATAATCAATACCCGGCACCAGCAGGGAAAATGCAGTGGCTGCCAGCATGACACCGGCGGCGGCACCTAGCAGGCTGTTGAACAGGCGCTCGGAAATGTCCTTGAAAAACAAGGCAGGCAGCGCGCCGACACCAGTTGCCAGGCCGGCGACTATGCTGGCAAAGAAACCGACCACCACGACTTTGCCGAAAATCAGATAAAGCAAACCAAACACCAGGGCTTGTAACAGCAAAAATAAACCGGCAATCACCGCCCACCTCTGTATGGCAGGCAAGTCCATTAACTGTTGATAGCGGGGATGGCCTTGCAAGCGCAAGTATTGATACGCGAGATAGGATTGCAGTTTAAACATGTGGACTTACCTGATTGAAAGGATTAAGGCTTAATCGATATAGCGACGGGTCAGATTGCCGAATTCGTCGATGCGTCGATCACGTAAGAAAGGCCAGATCCTTCTGACTTGTTCACTTCTGACCGGGTCAAGCCGGGCGAACAGTAAAGTATCCTGTTCATGGTCGGCTCGGGCCAGAATTTCCCCCTGCGGGCCGGCAATGAAGCTGTTGCCCCAGAAGTCGATGCCGCTGCCGTGATCCGGCGCGGTTTCAAAACCGATGCGGTTGCAGGAAATGACCGGCAGGCCGTTGGCAACTGCATGGCCTCTTTGTACCGTCACCCAGGCTTCGCATTGGCGTTGTTTTTCTTCGGCGTCATCGTCTGGGTTCCAGCCGATGGCGGTCGGGTAAATCAATATATCGGCACCCGCCAGGGCCATTAATCGGGCTGCCTCCGGATACCACTGATCCCAGCAGATCAGAACTCCCAGTTTACCGATCGAAGTCTGAATCGGCGTAAACCCCAGGTCGCCGGGGGTGAAATAAAATTTTTCATAAAACCCTGGGTCATCGGGGATATGCATTTTGCGAAAGGTGCCGGCAATGCTTCCGTCTTTATCAAAGACTATCGCAGTATTGTGATAAAGGCCGGGGGCTCTTTTTTCAAAAATGGTCGATACCAAAACCACTTGCTTGGCTTTGGCGACAGCCTGCAAGGTTTGACAGTCCGGGCCATGCGGTACGGCCTGGGCCAGATCGAAACAGTCGGTGTCTTCGCTTTGACAGAAATAATGGTCGAGGTGCAGTTCCGGTAATACCACCAGGTCGGCCCCTTGGTCGGCGGCCTGTTCAATCTGCTGAATCGAGTAAGCAAGGTTGTTTTCCCGGCCACGGTTGCAAGCTTGTTGCACCGCGCAGGCAATAATGGCTGATTTCATAGTGAGCTTAAGTTATTTAAGGTTCAGTTTCACAGTAGCCGGAATCTGCATGCTGGCGCAGTGCAGGCTGCCATACTGATGTACCAGCGGACGGCAGGGGGTGGCAATGATTTCATGTTCCGGGAAACAGCTGGCCAGTCTTTCCAGTGCCACAGCATCCATAGGGTCATCATAAACAGGCACCATCACGGCGCCGTTGATGACCAGGAAGTTGGAGTAGTTGGCGGGAAGTTGTTTGCCGGTTTCATCATAAATCGGTTGCGGTAGCGGTAGGCCAACCAGGCGGTAAGCTTCACCGCTTTCGGTTTTAAAGGCCTGTAACTGTCGTTCCATGTTTTTCAGGCTGGCGTAATGCGGATCTTCGGCGCTATCGCAAGCGCTGTAGGCGATAGTGTCGACGCTGCAGAAACGCGCCAAAGTATCGATATGGGCATCGGTATCGTCACCGGCCAGATTCTCCTGTTCGACCCATAAAATACGTTTAGCGCCCAGATAGTTTAATAACTGACTGCTGATCGCCTGTTCGGATAAGGCTGGATTACGATTGGGATTTAACAGGCAGTTTTTGGTAGTCATTAAAGTACCTTGCCCGTCTGACTCGATACTGCCGCCTTCGAATACCAAACAGAGGGAGGCTGTCGGCAGGCCTTTGAAAATGGGGTGTGCGAATAAGGTCAGGTTGATGTCGTTATCGGCATCATGCGGATATTTATTACCCCAGCCGTTGAAACGGAAGTTCAGCAGTTGTACCGGGGCTTTGGGATGTTGCCATTCCACGCTTAAAAACACCGTATCGCGCACCCAGATGTCGTTGTACTCGGCATGGATGAAATGCAGGTTGCCGTTTAAGCTTAATTGCGAGCTGATGTATTGTTGATGTTCGGCATTTTTGCAAAGAATGATTAAGGGCTGGAAGCGACTGATGGTCGTGGCGATGAAGTGATATGAGTCTTCAACTGCCGATAAATTGGTGAAATCACCGCTGGCATGAGGCCAGGCAATAACAACAGCAGACTGTGATTCCCATTCGGCTGGAAAACGGATCATGGATGACTCCTTAAGAACAATTGCAAATGGGGCTATTGTATCAATGCAATTGCCTCTGTGGCTGATAGCTGTGTTTCAAAACCGGTATCCTGATATGACAAATCTTGACTACTTTACTGGGTATAGTCATAATCTTTATCCCTTTCAATTGCTTAGAGAAGAGTTTTATGGCTGATCCCGTTATTTTTACCGACAGTGCGGCAGAAAAAGTTGCTGGTTTGATCCAGGAAGAAGGTAATGAAAATCTCAAGTTGAGAGTTTACATTACCGGCGGCGGTTGCTCGGGGTTTCAATACGGTTTTACCTTTGATGAAGAAACCAATGATGATGACACCCAGATCGTCAAAGCGGGGGTGACGGTTTTGATTGATTCGATGAGTATTCAGTATCTGAGCGGTGCCGAGATTGACTATAAAGAAGATTTGTCAGGTGCCCAGTTTGTGATTCGTAATCCCAACGCGACCACTACTTGTGGTTGCGGTTCTTCATTTTCGGCTTAAGCCGTTCTCCGGCCAGGATAAATACCACCCAGTATCACCGGTTGTTGGGCGCCGGTGACGCTGGGTAGGTTGCCGGGCAATCCTAGTAAGGTCTGTCTGGCTAACCAGGCAAAAGCAATCGCTTCGACATGATCCGGATCGATACCGGCTACTGCGGTGGTTTCGACGGGGATAGGCAGTTGTTGCTGGAGTAATTTCACTAGCTGCCGGTTATGAGCGCCGCCACCGCAAAGCAGAATTTGACGGCTGTTTTGCGCGTATTGTTTGATGGTGTCGGCAATGGTGTCTGTGGTTAGCTGGCACAGCGTGGCCTGCACATCAGCGGGCGCCAGTTGTGGGTGTTGGTGCAAATGATGTTCCAGCCAGGACAGGGAAAAATATTCTTTGCCGGTACTTTTAGGTGGTGGTAGCCGGAAATAATCATCGGCTTTGCATTGCGTCAGTAGCAGGCTGTTGACTTTGCCGCTGGCGGCCCAGTCGCCGTTTTTATCATAGGCAAGTTGACGGTGGCGTAGGCACCAAAGATCCAGCAGTGTATTACCGGGGCCGGTATCAAATCCTAGGACCTGCTCGCCGTTAAGAATACTGATATTGGCAATGCCGCCAATGTTGATAATTGCTTTTGATTGACGATCAGGATTGAAAACGGCCTGATGAAACGCCGGCACCAAAGGTGCGCCCTGGCCGCCGGCAGCAATATCGCGGCGTCGGAAATCGGCAACGGTGGTAATACCGGTTATTTCTGCTATTCGGTTGGGATCGCCGATTTGTAAGGAAAAACCATTATCTGAGTCGGGGGCGTGATAAACCGTCTGGCCGTGGCTGCCAATAGCGGTAATTTGGTTGGCAGACAGCTGGCTTTTTTGCAGTACAGCGGTTGCCGCCTCTGCAAAACAGCGGCCTAAATGACTGTCCAGATGGCCAAAGTCGTTGAGTAAAACCGGTTGCTTGGCCTGACTGATATTGTGAATCGTGCTGCGCAGTTCGTTGCTGTAAGGCTGGTAATCAAAGGCGATGAGACGGATTTTATGCTCACTGAAGTCAACCAGGGCAGCATCGATGCCATCGATGCTGGTTCCTGACATTAAGCCAATAAAATAGTCGCCCACCGTAAGTTAGTTTTGAGCGATGACCGCTTCCGATTTGGCCCGTTTTAGTTCGGCAATCAAAGGCTGAGTCTGTTGCTTGAATTTGGCTAATAGGGCGCTGTCCATAGGCATGGAGCGAGGCAGTTTGGCGGTTAAAGGATTGATATGTTCGCCGTTGACTCTGAATTCGTAATGCAAGTGGGGGCCGGTTGCCAAGCCGGTGTTGCCGACATAACCAATCACATCGCCTTGTCTGATAATACTGCCGCGTTTGAGATTGGCTTTGAATCCGGACAAATGTGCATACAAAGTCGAATATTTTTGGCCATGATCAATCTCAACCACATTGCCGTAACCATTTTTCTCGCCACGGAAGCTGATTCTGCCATCGGCGGTCGATTTTACGGGAGTGCCAATTGCGGCTGAATAATCGACACCTTTGTGGGCGCGGATAGTGTTTAAGATCGGATGTCTGCGGTGTAGGTCGAAATGCGAGCTGATCTTGGCGAAGTCCATAGGAGTTTGCAGAAATGCTTTGCGCAGACTATTGCCTTCAGGTGTGTAATAGCCGGTGTGCCCCTGGTTGTCGTCGAAACGGACGGCGGCGTAGGTTTTACCGTGATTAGTGAACTCAATCGACAAGATTTCACCGATGTCAAATTCTTCACCGTCTACGAACAGTTTTTCGTAGACCACTGTAAAACGGTCGCCTTCGCGGAGATTCAGTGCGAAATCAATGTCCCAGGCAAATATATCAGCCAGTTTCAAAATCAGTTTTTCGGGTAATCCGGCTTTTGTGCCGTCTTCAAACAAAGAGGTATGAATTACCGCAGAGGCGCTGGCGATTTCATAGTCAACTTTTTTGTTTAAGACTTCGACATCGAAGCCATTGTTATGGCGCCTGGCAATCAAGGTTTCGAAGGGGTTTTTGGCGTAAGTCAATTGCTCCAGTTCACCGGAGGAATTGACGGTAGCCACCAGATTCTTGCCGGGCAGTACCTCTGCGAACATTTTGCCGGCAGAATTGGTATGGATGATTTTATGCAGATCTTCACGGCTTAAATTAAGGTCGCTGAAAATGCTGGACAAACTCTCGCCCGATTTAACTGTATGCTCGAGGTCTTCAGAAATAGTTTCTTTAGGAATTTGCTGGCCGGGAACTTGGTATTTAGTGTATTGGGCTAGTTTTGAAGAAATCAGCAGTTCTTGCTCCTGTTGTCTTTTTTCTTCAAGCGCTTTGTGGGAGATGATGGCGTAACTCGCGCTTGCGGCGGCAATGGTGCAGGTTCCTAGTAGCACCGATTTGAGTATTCTGTTCTGCACAGTAATCACACTTCATTGTTTCTCGAGCTTGTTATTCTAGGCAATTTAACAGGATAAGGCCAATAAAAAAGCCATTTTTTGGTAAGTAAATGCTCTCGGGTAACATATAATGCCCCCCTGAATTTTGCGTTGAGGAGATGAAATTGTTACAGGAAACCTTGGCACAGCTGCGTTACGGAGCTGACGAATTGTTGCTTGAAGCGGAATTGATAAAAAAATTAGAAGAAAATCGTCCGTTGGTGATTAAAGCCGGATTTGATCCGACAGCGCCTGATTTGCATTTGGGGCATACGGTTCTGATCAATAAATTAAGGCAGTTTCAGGATGCCGGACACGATGTGCATTTTCTAATTGGCGATTTTACGGCGATGATCGGCGATCCGACCGGAAAAAATGTAACCCGCAAGCCGTTGAGCCGGGAAGCGGTGGTTGATAACGCAAAAACCTATCAACAGCAGGTGTTTAAAATTCTTGATCCAGAAAAAACCAAAGTACGCTTCAATTCAGAGTGGATGGGCGCGATGACCAGTGCTGAATTGATTCAATTGGCTGCCAAGCATACGGTTGCCAGAATGCTGGAACGTGATGATTTTCATAAACGCTATAAAGGCGGTCAACCTATTGCGATTCACGAGTTCCTTTATCCATTGATTCAAGGTTATGACTCGGTGGTAATGCGGGCTGATGTTGAGTTGGGTGGCACCGATCAGAAATTTAATTTACTGATGGGGCGGCATTTACAGGAGGTATATGGTCAAAAACCTCAGGTAGTTCTGACTATGCCCATTTTGGAGGGGTTGGATGGTGTTCAGAAGATGTCAAAGTCCTTGAATAACTATATTGCTATTGCTGATACCCCAGATGATATGTTTGGAAAAATCATGTCTATCTCGGATGAATTGATGTGGCGCTATTTTCAGTTGCTTAGCTTTAAGCCTGTATATGAAATTGAAAAGTGGCGTCAGGAGTGTCTGGATGGTGCGAACCCAAGAAACTTTAAGGTGAGCCTGGGTCAGGAGATTGTTGGGCGGTTTCATGGTTGGGAGGCTGCGCAAAAAGCGCTGGAAAACTTTGAAGCTAGGTTTCAGCGCGGAGCGTTACCGGACGATATGCCTGAGATTAAGTTGCAAGTTGGGGTAGATGGGATGGCAATCCCTAATTTGTTGAAGTCCGCTGGATTGACTGAGACTACTTCGGAGGCGATTCGCATGGTCAAGCAAGGTGCGGTCAAGATTGATGGCGAAAAAATTGAAGATCCAAAGCACTGTGTTTTTGCCGGAGTAACTAGTATTTATCAGGTAGGAAAAAGAAAATTTGCCAAAATAGAAACTTTCTCTTGACCGATCTCAAATGTATGTATAGAATGAGCGGCTCACTTGGTCGCTAAGGCTGAGTGAGGCGACAGCTTCTGAGGAACTTGAAAATAATTTCAAATTTCTCTTGACAGAAAAAATAAATGCTGTAGAATTTGTCGGCTCAACAGGACGCAATG
>CAIUWU010000298.1 GCA_903902945.1 uncultured Pseudomonadota bacterium | reverse complement strand
GAGCGCAACAGCAACTGGCTACGATAGTCGAAGCTGCTGAGCAACTTTGGCCGGGTGTCGAAATCCGGATACCTGAATCGGTAGCGTTTGCCGGTGGTGTCAGCAACGGCTATTTACAACCCGCTCAATTAGGCGTTGATCGCTGGCTGGCGTTGCTGGCGGCTCATCGCCATTATCCCGGTAATAGTTGCATCGTCGATTGTGGTACGGCGATTACGCTGGACAGGCTGGATGCCCAAGGCCGGCATCTGGGCGGTTTGATTGCTCCCGGCCTGCATCTGATGAAACAGGCACTGGCCGGCAATACCGCCCGGTTGAGGTGGGCTGAATCGGCCAAACCGGTGCCGGCGGCTGATAACACACAGTCAGCGATTGACAGTGGTTGTTTGTGGGCGGCAGCGGGCTTGATTGAATCCAGTCTGGCCCAGGGCGATGCTATCGATCAGCTGATTTTGACCGGTGGCGATAGTACGCGGATTGGGCAATTACTCAGCCAGCCTTTTATTATCGATCTTGAATTGGTTTTTAAAGGTCTGGTCTGTGCGGTTACTGATTAAATATTTAATGCTAAAACCCCGTGGTAAGTTGTGCTTACCCTTAATCTATAAAATGGAGATGAAATGAAAATCAAAACCCAGTTAATGTCGGTGCTGGCCTTGTTAGCATTCGGATCAACCACGGCTCAGGCATATAACAGCGGTCAAAGTTCCAGTCATTGTGACAAGCCGGTGTTTTCCGAGTTTCAGCCGGCGGCCAACAAATATACCCAGTCACTGAGTGAGTTTTCGATGGTGGCATCGGCTAACACCGTACCGAGCTCAGTTCATGTCAAAGTGCATTTTGCTGACAAAGAATTTAATTTTGGCCCGCATGATTTGGAAATCACTGCGCAAAAAAGCGGACGACTGGAAATCAGCGGCAAATTGGAGCGTCCTATCGAACATGGTTTCGTGCGGATCAGCGTCACCGGGCACAGCAAGCCAACTTGTGAAAAAACCGACGGTTTTTTAGTGCGGATTCAATAAAAACAGCCTGATTTTCAGCTGTGCGCAACACTTGGTTTTGGCTAAAAACCGCATGGAATCTGGGCCCGGTGCCTGAAACTGTGTATGATTAAATTTCTTGTAACTGTCTGGAGACACGAATGCACAACGTCACATTGATCAAAGGTGATGGTATCGGCCCTTCAATCATGGAAGCCGCGGTGGCGGTAATTGACGCTTCAGGGGCCAAAATCAACTGGCATGAAGCCGAAGCCGGCATGGCTGCCTACGAAAGAACCGGAACCCCTTTGCCCGATGCCACCATGGAATCGATTGAAAAAACCCGGGTAGCATTCAAAGGGCCATTGACCACGATGGTGGGCGAGGGTTTCAGAAGTATTAATGTCGAATTACGCAAGCGTTACGACCTGTACGCCAATGTGCGTCCGGCCAAAAGCTGGAATGGTGTGCAAACCCGCTACGATAATGTTGATATCGTCATCGTCCGTGAAAATACCGAAGGCTTGTATGTGGGTCTCGAACATTATCTGACGCCGCAAAAAGATATTGCTGAAAGTCTGGCGGTAGTCACCCGTAAAGGTTCTGAGCGTATCGTCGAATACGCTTTTCAGTATGCGCGTGACAATAATCGTAAAAAAGTCACTGTTTGCCATAAAGCCAATATCCTCAAGTTTACCCAGGGATTGTTTTTGAAAACCGCTCGCGAAGTGGCTGCCAAATATCCTGAGATAGAATTCGATGAAAAAATTGTCGATGCGGCGTGCATGCATATGGTGATGAAACCTGAACAATTTGATGTGGTGGTGACTACCAATATGTTCGGTGACATCTTGTCGGATCTGACTGCTGGTCTGGTTGGCGGACTGGGTCTGATTCCGGGCGCCAATATTGGCGCCGATGCTGCGTTGTTTGAAGCAGTACACGGCAGTGCACCGGACATTGCCGGTAAAAATATCGCTAATCCAACTGCGGTGATGATGGCCGGTGTGATGCTACTGAATCATCTGGGTGAACATGAAGCCGCCAACCGAATGCAGGCCGCTATCGAAAAAGTGGTTTCCGAAGGTAAATTTGTAACGCCCGATCTCAATCCTGCCAGTACCTGTGGCACCCGCGAAATGGCCGAAGCCATTATCGCTGCGCTGTAAGTCCGGCAACAGCCCATGGCTAGCTGTTTAACACCAGCAGCCATGGCTGATTTCTCCGCTATCATGCGCGGTTATCGACAAGCAACCATCCCGCAACAGCTCACCGCTTTAAGCCAAGTGGCGATATCTGGCTGACTATTTCAAAAACGCTGCCATAGCCAGACACTCAGTCACTAGTCGCCTCGGTTGTGCTGGTTGCAGCCAACAGCTTATCCGGTTCGCCATTGGTTAAAGCTAATACTCAAACGGTCAAAATAAAGATAAACCACCGGTGTGGTGTAAAGCGTCAGCAACTGGCTGAAAATCAGCCCGCCGGCGATCGATATGCCTAGAGGTTGTCTCAGTTCCGCGCCATAACCACTGCCGAATGCCAGCGGTAAAGCGCCCAGTAAAGCGGCCAGTGTCGTCATCATGATCGGTCTGAATCGCAACACGCAAGCCTGAAAAATGGCTTGTTCCGAACTTAAACCGTGTTCGCGTTCGGCTTCGATGGCAAAATCGATCATCATGATGGCGTTTTTCTTGACGATACCAATCAGCAGAATCACGCCGATCAGTGCAATCAGGCTGAATTCGGTATCAAACAACATCAAGGCCAGCAAGGCACCGACGCCTGCCGAGGGCAGGGTAGAGAGTATGGTTAAAGGATGGATCAGGCTTTCATACAAAATGCCCAGGATGATATAGATGGTGACCAAGGCGGCCAGAATTAGCCACGGCTGACTGTCCAATGATTCCTGAAAGGCTTTGGCGGACCCCTGAAAGCTGCCACGGATTTTAGAGGGCATGGTGATCGCTGCACTGGCTTTGTTGATCAGCGCAGTTGCCGAAGATAGCGATACACCGGGTTTTAAATTAAATGAAATGGTGGTGGCAGCAAACTGACCCTGATGGTTAACCGTCAGCGGTGTATTGCTGGGTTTAAAATCGGCGATGGCCGCCAGCGGAATTTGCTGTGAACGTAACTGCAAGTCGGTATTCGTGCTGCTGACGTAGAGTTGATTCAGAATCTGGGCATCCTGCCAGTATTCCGGCGCTAGCTCCATCACCACCCGGTACTGATTCAAAGGCTGGTAAATCACCGAAACCTGACGCTGACCAAACGCATTGTTTAAGGCCGTATCGATTGCTGCCTGACTGATTCCCAGCCGCGATGCTTTCTCGCGGTCGACGATCAAGGAAACCTGCTGTCCGGTATCATTCTGGTTGGTATTGACATCGGCTAGTTCCGGTAATTGCTGCAGCGCCGTGACTAATTTCGGTGTCCATTCGCGCAATAACAGCAGATCATCGGATTGCAGGCTGTATTCAAACTGAGCGGCGGATGGTCGGCCGCCGATCCGTAATTCCTGTACCGGTTGTAAAAACAGGTTGGCGCCCGGTTCTTGGGCGAGTTTTTCGCGTAAGCGATTGCTGATCTGACCGATTTTTTCTTTACGTTCGTTAGGGGCCGTCAATACCGCAAACATCTGTCCGCCATTACTATTTTGCTGGCCACCGGCATAACCCACCACGGTCTTGACTGCCGGGTCTTGTTGCAGGATTTCGGCAAACCGCAGCAATTTGCCTTGCAACGCATTGAAAGAGGTACTCTGATCGGCGCGGATGGTGCCCATCAGCCGGCCGTTATCCTGAGTCGGAAAAAAACCTTTGGGAACGATGGTATACAGATAAATATTCAGGCCAATACAGGCCAACAGGATCAGCAGCATGATACGGCCATGTGCCAGCGCCCAGTGCAGGCTTTGCTGATAACGCGCCTGAATCGAATTCAGCGGCTGACTCAGTCGCTGTAACCATTGCCATTCAGAGTGACGGTTTTCCGGTTTTAACCAGCGGGCGCACAGCATCGGAGTCAGCGTCAGAGATATCAATAAAGACACCAGTACCGCAGCTGACAGCGTTACCGCAAATTCCCGGAACAGCCTGCCGACGATGCCGCCCATTAATAAAATCGGCGTAAACACCGCGATTAATGACAAACTCATCGCCAGCACGGTAAAGCCGACTTCCTGTACCCCTCTTAATGCGGCTTGGTAAGGCGGTACCCCGTCTTCGATATGGCGGCTGGCGTTTTCCAGCACCACAATCGCATCATCGACCACAAAGCCAGTGGCAATGGTCAGTGCCATCAGTGACAGATTATCGATACTGTAATCAAACAAATACATGATGCCGCAGGCGCCAATCAGCGATACCGGCACTGCAATAACCGGTATCAGGGTTGAGCGGATGCGGCGCAGAAACAGCAAAACCACCATAAATACCAGCACAATCGCAATCAGCAGGCTGTTTTCGACTTCATCGACCGATGCGCGGATGGTTTTGGAGCGGTCGACAGCCACCGATAATTCCATCGCTGCCGGTATCATTGCCTGTAGCTGTGGCAGCATGGCTTTAATACGGTCGACGGTTTCGATGATATTGGCGCCCGGTTGTTTCTGAATCGGCAAAATTACCGAAGGTTGACCATTCTTGACCCCGGTATTGCGCAAATCTTCCACTGAATCGACCACCCGGCCCAGATCGGCAATCCGCACCGGTGCGCCATTGCGGTAGGCAACGATGACCGGCCAATAATCGGCGGCTGTTTTAGCCTGATCATTGGCCTGGATTTGCCAGTGCTGATCGTCAAATTCCAGCGCACCTTTAGGACGGTTGGCATTGGTGCTGGTTATCGCATTGCGGACATCCTCAAAGCTGATCGCGTATTTGGCCAGTGCGCCGGGTAATAGCTCGATTCTTACCGCCGGCAAAGAACTACCGCCGACCGTGACCTGACCGACACCGGGCAGCTGGGCGATTTTTTGTGCCAGAATCGTCGATGCCACGTCATACATCTGGCCGCGGCTGAGCGTGGTCGACGTCAGGGCCAGAATGATAATCGGCGAATCTGCCGGATTGACTTTACGGTAAGTCGGCCGGTTGGGCATATTGACCGGTAGCAGATTGCTGGCGGCATTGATGGCGGCCTGAACATCGCGGGCCGCACCATCGATATCCCGCTCCAGATCAAACTGAATGTTGATCCGGGTCGCACCTATGCTACTGGTGGAGGTCATTTCGGTAATGCCGGCGATGCGGCCCAGACTGCGCTCTAACGGTGTGGCAACCGCCGCCGCCATGGTTTCGGCGCCGGCGCCGGGGATGCTGGCGGAAACGGAAATGGTCGGAAAATCCACCTGGGGCAGCGGTGCTACCGGTAAATGCAGAAAGGCAACCAGACCACTTAATGCAATGCTGAGCGCCAGCAGCGAGGTGCCAACCGGACGATCAATAAATAATTGCAGTAGTTTTACCACGATTCAATCTCACCGAAACGCGAGCGCAGGCGGCGGGACAGCCGGTCCAGGCTGAGATAGATCACTGGCGTGGTGTACAGCGTCAGTATTTGGCTGAGCAATAAACCTCCCACCATCGTAATCCCCAGCGGATGACGTAATTCCGAGCCGACGCCGCTACCCAGCATCAGCGGTAAAGCGCCCAGCAAGGCCGCCATCGTGGTCATCAAAATAGGCCGGAAACGCAGTAAACAGGCCTGAAAAATAGCGTCTTCAGGGGCCAGTTGCTGTTTGCGTTCGGCTTCCAGAGCAAAGTCGATCATCATGATGGCGTTTTTCTTGACGATGCCAATCAGCAGAATGATGCCAATAATGCCGATGATGCCTAAATCATTACCGGTCAGGATTAAGGCCAGCAGGGCACCGACCCCGGCAGATGGCAGCGTCGAGAGTATGGTCAGCGGATGAATATAGCTTTCATACAAGATACCCAGCACGATATATACCGTCACAATCGCCGCCAGAATCAGCCATAAGGTATTGGTCAGCGAAGCATTGAAAGCTTGGGCCGCCCCCTGAAAGTCGATCTGAATCTGTTCCGGTAAACCGATGTCTCGTTGGGCTTGTTCGATCAGCTTGATGGCATCGCCCAGATAGGTGCCTTCGGCCAGATTGAATGAAATCGTCGTTGCCGGAAACTGGTCCAGATGATTAATCGCCAGCGGGGTTAAACGCTCACTGATCGTTGCCAGACTCGATAACGGAATCTGGCTGCCATTGTTGGAAGGAATCCGTAAGTCAGCCAGGCTTTGCGGGCTATGCTGCTGCTCTGGATCTACTTCCAGCACCACCCGGTATTGATTGCTCTGGGTAAAAATGGTTGATACCAGCCGCTGTCCGAAGGCGTTGTATAAAGTGTTGTCGATAGCAGCGGTAGTTACACCGAGACGACTGGCGGTAGCGCGGTCAATATTGATAAATGCCTGTGCGCCTTTGTCTTGCAGATCGGAAGCAAGATCGATCAGCTGATCGCTGTCGCCCAGATGATTAAACAAACGCTGGCTCCAGTCGCTGAGTTCGCTCAGGTCAACGCCTTGCAGGGTGAACTGATACTGGGTGCGGCTGACGCGGTTTTCCAGGGTCAGGTCCTGTACTGCCTGCAAATAGCTGCTGATGCCGGGAATGGCCGCCAGTTGCGGGCGCAAACGGGCGATGATCTGACTGGCGGATTCATGCCGTTCCGAGAGTGGTTTCAGATTGATCAGAAAGCGGCCGCTGTTCAGGGTTGGATTGCTGCCATCGACGCCAACTGCGGTTGAAATGCTGGCCACGGCGGGATCGGTCAGAACGACCTCGGTGATTTTTGACTGGCGCTCGACCATGG
>CAIUWU010000297.1 GCA_903902945.1 uncultured Pseudomonadota bacterium | reverse complement strand
GGTACTGATACAGGATGGCGAACATCTTTTTAAAATCCCTTTCCAGGCAATGAGCAAGGCGCGCTTAGTGCCCGAATACTTACTTAATAAAGGAGGCCGCAGTGGCAAATAAAGAAATTCTTTTGGTAGCGGATGTGTTTGCTAACGAAAAAGAAATCGACAAAGAGATCATCTTTCAAGCGATCGAATCTGCACTGGAAGCCGCTACCGTCAAACGTTACGAAAACCCGATCAAAGCCCGGGTCGACATTGATCGCCACACCGGCGACTACACTACTTATCGCCGCTGGCAGGTTGTCGCGGCCAATGCCGATATCAATGGCGACGTCGAGTTTCCTAGCTGGCAGATTCTGCTGGAAGCCGCACAGATCGATAATCCTGAGGTTGCTGTCGGCGACTTTGTTGAAGAAGAAGTCGAATCTGTTGCCTTCTGCCGCATCGCCGCCCAGACCGCCAAGCAAGTCATCATTCAAAAAGTACGTGAAGCCGAGCGCCGCAAAATCGTTGACGCCTACAAAGATCGCGTTGGCGAACTGATTACCGGCGTCGTCAAACGTATTGAAAAAGGCAGCGTTTATCTAGACTTGGGCGGCCACATCGAAGCCTACATCGCCCGCGAAGACCTGATCCCCAAAGAACCAATCCGAATGGGTGACCGGGTACGCGGCTACCTCAAAGACGCCCGCATCGAACCGCGTGGTCCGCAACTATTTGTCAGCAGAACCGCACCCGAGCTGTTAACCGCCCTCTTCCGCCTGGAAGTGCCCGAAGTCAGCGAAGGTCTGATCGAAATCATGGGCGCGGCCCGTGATCCTGGCTCGCGCGCCAAAATTGCCGTGAAAGCCAACGATCCGCGCCTGGATCCGATCGGTGCCTGTGTGGGTATGCGTGGTTCTAGAGTGCAAGCAATCTCCAACGAACTGGCCGGCGAACGCGTCGATATTATTTTATGGAATCCTAACGAAGCGCAGTTCGTCATCAACGCCATGGCCCCTGCCGAAATTCAGTCCATCGTGGTCGATGAAGACAAACACAGCATGGATGTTGCCGTAGCCACCGACAGCCTGTCTCAGGCAATCGGCCGCGGCGGTCAAAACGTGCGCCTGGCTACCGAACTGACCGGCTGGGAACTGAATATTCTAGATGCTGCGCAGGTCGATAAAAATCACGATGAAACTGCGGCACAAGCCAAACGCGAATTTATCGAACTGCTCGATGTCGATGAAGAAATTGCCGACGTTCTGGTAGAAGTCGGCTTAAGCAGTATCGAAGAAATTGCCTACATCCCGGCAGAAGAAATGCTGGAAATCGAAGGTTTCGATCTGGAGCTGGTCGAAGCACTGCGCAGCCGTGCCAAAGACGCCCTGTTGATCAAGGCGATTGCCTCTGAAGAACAAATCGAAACCTCACACCCCAGCGAGGAATTGCTGGCACTGGAAGGCATAGACGAGAACCTGGCGCACGAAATGGCTGCCAAAGGCATCGTCACGGTGGACGATCTGGCCGAACAATCCATCGATGATATTATTGATTTTACCGGCATGAACCAAGAACGCGCCGGCAAACTGATTATGAAAGCACGCGAATCTTGGTTCACAGGCAATCAGAACTAAGGGGGAAAACCTATGAGTGACAAAACAGTACAAGAGTTGGCGGAAATTGTAGGCATTCCCCTTGAACGCTTTCTGGAACAACTGAAAGAAGCCGGTCTGACTGCGACCGATCCCGATGACACTATCAGCGAAGACGAAAAGGTCAAACTGCTGACCCATCTGCGCAAACGTCATGGCAAAGCCGATGGTGATCAGTTATCAACTTCGCCGAAACGCATCACGCTAAAACGCAGCACCAAAACCGAGCTGAAACAATCCTCGGCGCCGGGCACTGCAATCAAGACTGTCAGCGTCGAAGTGCGTAAACAAAAAACCTATATCAAGCGCAGTGACACACCGGTCAGCGCCCCGCTAAAAAGCGAGGCCCCGGTAATCGCAACCGCCAGCTTCGAAACCACAGCAGCGGCAGCCGAACTACAAGCCACCGCCGCCATCATCACTGCACCCGAAGTAGTGGTCACCGACATAACACCGGCAGTTACTGAACCGGCCAGCGTCGAAATTGTGGCAGAAACAGTACAACCCAAGGCCGAAGCCGAAATTGAAACAAAAACCGAAACCGAACAACCTGCGGCAACATCACCGACGCCTGCTGACAGCACGGTAAGCCCAGAAGCCAAAGCAGCTGAAAGCAATGCAGAAGCTGAAGCAGCCGCAGCCAAACCGGCAATGACTGAAGCAGAACGCCTCGAATACGAAAAGAAACAACGTCTGGAAGCTTCTGTGCAACGTAATGCCGAAAAAGTGAAGCGCCAGGCCGAAGCCAAACAGCAACAAACCCTGCACAAGAAAAAACAGGAAATCAAACCGGCACGCGGCACTACCGTCGATGTGGACAGTGAATCCAACCGTGGTGACGGTGCCCGTCGCGGCAAAGGTAAAAAAGGCAAACCGGCTGCCAAACGCGAAAAACCCGAGTTTGAAGCACAATTACCAATCAAGCATAAATTTGAAAAACCGGTCGCACCGACTGTTTATGAAGTCACCATTCCGGAAACCATCGTGGTTTCCGATCTGGCAGCCAAAATGAACATCAAAGCCGCCGAAGTCATCAAAAGCCTGATGAAACTGGGCATCATGACCACCATCAACCAAACCATCGACCAAGAAACGGCGGTGATTCTGGTTGAAGAAATGGGCCACACTGCGGTGATGCAAAGCGAAGATGATCTTGAGCAGGAAATGCTGGCCGAGGTTATTGGCGACAGCGATCAGCGCAAAATGCTGCCACGCGCCCCTATCGTTACCATCATGGGTCACGTTGACCACGGTAAAACCTCGTTACTGGATTACATTCGTAAAACCCGGGTGGCTGCAGGCGAGGCCGGCGGTATTACCCAGCACATCGGCGCCTATCAGGTCAAAACCGATCATGGCTCGGTTACTTTCCTCGACACCCCTGGCCATGCCGCCTTTACAGCGATGCGTGCCCGCGGTGCTGAAGTGACTGATATCGTTATCGTGGTAGTAGCCGCCGATGACGGTGTGATGCCACAAACCAAGGAAGCCATTGAACATGCCCGCGCCGCGAATGTGCCCATGATCGTTGCGCTGAACAAAATCGACAAGCCAACCGCCAACCCCGACAAAGTGATGCAGGAACTGGCTTCACTCAACGTAGTACCCGAAGAATGGGGCGGCGATGTGCAATTCCTGCGTGTATCAGCCAAAACCGGTGAAGGCATTGATGACCTGATCGAAGCACTGATCGTACAAGCTGAAGTACTGGAACTGAAGGCACCAGCGGATGGCATGGCTTCCGGCATCTGTATCGAATCGCGTCTGGACAAAGGCCGCGGCGCCGTAGCTACGATTCTGATTCAAAAAGGCACCCTGGAAAAAGGCGAATTCGTATTGTGCGGTCATGAATATGGCCGAATCCGCGCCATGTTCGATGAAAACGCTCACGGCATTAAAACTGCCGGACCAAGTACCCCAGTTGAAATTCTCGGCTTATCCGGCACACCGGCGGCCGGTGATGAATTCCTGGTGGTTCAAAACGAACGAATTGCCCGTGAGCTGGCTTCGCACCGTGAAGACCGCAAACGCTCCAGCCGACATGCAGCAATGGCCGCTTCTAAACTGGATGACGTTTTCTCCCGCATGACTGCCGGTGAAACCTCTACCCTGAATGTCGTCATCAAAACTGACGTACAAGGCAGTCTGGAGGCTTTACGCGAATCACTGGTCAACTTGTCGACCGATGAAGTACAAGTCAAATGCGTCTATGGCGGCGTCGGCGGCATTAACGAAGGTGATGCCAACCTGGCCTTGGCTTCCAGTGCGATTCTGATCGGTTTCAACGTGCGTGCCGATGCGGTAGCCCGGAAACTGATCGAAGAAAAAGAAATCGATCTGCACTACTACAGCATCATTTATGAGGCGATTGACGAAGTCAAACGCGCCATCAGCGGCATGCTGGCACCGGATATTCAGGAAAAAATTGTCGGCCTGGCCGAAGTACGTGACGTATTCCGTTCACCCAAATTCGGCGCGATTGCAGGTTGTATGGTGATCGATGGCTTGGTCAAACGTAACCTACCAATCCGTGTCTTACGTGACAACGTGGTGATCTTTGAAGGTCAGCTCGAATCGCTGCGCCGTTTCAAAGATGATGTCAATGAAGTCAAAATGGGCATGGAATGCGGTATCGGCGTCAAAAACTATAACGATGTCAAACCCGGCGACCAGATCGAGGTCTTTGAACGCATTGAAGTTAAACGGGAAATTTAAACATGCCTAAAGAGTATGGTCGCAGCCAGCGCGTTGCTTCCCAAATGCAAAAGGAGCTGGCCGAAATTCTGCAGCGTGAGGTCCATGATCGCCGTATCGGCTTTGTCACCGTCAATGAAGTGGTATTAACCAAAGATCTGGCGGTGGCAAAAATCTATGTGACCGTTCTCAATGCCGATGACGAGGCCAAGCAGCGCAATATCAAAGCTCTGAATGAAATCGCTCCGTTTATCCGCCACGAACTGGCCAAACGCATGCGTTTGCGTCACATCTCTGAATTGCATTTCAATTATGACAATTCGTTTGACACCGGCATGCGGGTAGCCGAATTACTTCATGATCTGGACATTAAGCCGCTAGACGAGTAATGGCAAAACGCAAGTCGGGATTAAATATTAACGGGATTATCCTGCTCGATAAGCGCTTGGGAGTGTCCTCAAACCAGGCGCTGCAGCAAGTCAGACGCCTGTTCAATGCCAATAAAGCCGGTCATACCGGCAGCCTGGACCCGCTGGCAACCGGCCTGTTGCCGCTATGCTTTGGTGAGGCTACCAAAGTATCGGCGATGATGCTGGATGACGATAAGCGCTATCAGGTCACAATTCAACTGGGAGTGATGACCGACAGCGGTGATTGTGAAGGCGCGGTGGTTGCCGAAATGCCAGTACCCGAGCTATCAGAAGCGCTGATTCAGTCGGCAATTTTGCATTTCATCGGCCCGATCCAGCAAATCCCCCCCATGTATTCGGCGCTGAAACATCAGGGAAAAAAACTCTACGAACTGGCGCGGGAAGGTAAAACCATAGAACGTGCGCCACGGCCGATTACCATTCATTCGATTCAGTTACTTGGCTTTGATCAAACAAGCATCAGCCTAGAGGTAGATTGTTCGAAAGGCACTTACATTCGTTCTTTAGCTGAAGATCTGGCCGATAAACTCGGCACCTGCGGAACTGTCAGTCGCTTACGCAGAACGGCGGCCGGCATGTTCAAACTGGAAGACGCCGTCACCCTGGAACAATTACAGGCGCTAACCAGCCCGGCACAATTGCAGCAATTACTACCGGTCGATTTTCCGTTGCAACATATTCCGGCCGTTGAGATCAATCAACAGCAAGCGCTGCTAATCAAGCAAGGTCAAGCCATTAATCTGGACAGCAAACAATCAGGCCAGGTACGCATCTACGATCAACAGTGCTTTTTAGGCTTGGGAGAAATCTCAATAAATGGTAAACTGGCGCCGAAAAAAATTTTCAATCTGGACAAGCAATAATCATTCCAGAAACCTCATTACCAACTATTTCTACACCCTATTGTGGAATGGTGGTTTTATTCGGTCGTAGCGATACGACTTTTTTTAATTTTAAGTATAGGGATTAACATGTCGTTAACCGCAGAACAAAAACAAGCCATTGTCAACGAATACCGTTTGTCAGAAACCGATACTGGCTCAACCGAAGTACAAGTTGCTTTACTGACTGCCAACATCAACCAACTTACACCACACTTTGCAGCTCACAAAAAAGACAACCACTCGCGTCGTGGTCTGCTGCGCATGGTAAACCAACGCCGCAAATTGCTGGATTACCTGAAAAACAGCGATGTTGCCCGTTACCGTTCACTGATCGAACGCCTCGGCATCCGTAAGTAATATCCCCCACTAGAAACGGCACCCTCAAGTGCCGTTTCTGGTTTTAGCCCGTTTTTTAAACCTTTCAAACAAAGGAACCTTATAGTGAATCCTATCAGGAAAGAATTTCAGTACGGCGATCGTCTCGTCAAATTAGAAACCGGTGAAATCGCTCGTCAAGCCAGTGGCGCAGTGATTATTGATGTTGAAGGCACTACTCTGCTGGTTACCGTAGTCGGCAAAAAAGAAAGCAGTGGCGGTGATTTTTTCCCATTAACCGTCGACTATCAGGAAAAAGCCTTTGCTGCCGGTAAAATTCCCGGTGGTTTCTTCAAGCGCGAAGGCCGCCCTAGCGAAAACGAAACCCTGATCTCACGTTTGATCGACCGTCCTATCCGTCCTTTGTTTCCTGAAGGTTTTACCAATGAAGTGCAGATCATTGCCACTGTAGTTTCATTAAATCCTGAAGTTGATACCGAAGTTGTCGCTATTCTGGGCGCCTCTGCGGCCCTGGCAGTTTCTGGTTTGCCTTTTAAAGGCCCACTGGGTGCAGCCTGTGTCGGTTACATCGACGACCAGTACATCCTGAACCCGTCCGCACCGCAAATCAAAGAATCCAGCTTGCGCTTAGTCGTTGCTGGTACTGAAAAAGCGGTACTGATGGTTGAATCAGAAGCTGAATTGTTATCTGAAGAAGTCATGCTTGGCGCGGTATTGTTCGGCCATCAACACATGCAGGTCGCCATCAACGCCATTAACGAATTCGCTGCTGCTGTAGCTACCCCGGCGATGAACTGGAGTGCAGCGGCTGACAATGACGCCTTAAAAGCCGCCGTTGCCGCCGAAGCCGAAGCCAGCATCACCGCCGCTTATCAAATCCCCGAAAAACTGCTGCGCCAGGACACTTTGAGCGCGATTCGCGCTGCAGTAGTCGAAAAACTGACCGCCGACGAGCAATTTGCTTTGGGCGATATAAAAAATGAAATCGAATTACTGGAATACAACATCGTTCGCAGTGCGATTCTGAAAGACCGCAAACGGATTGACGGCCGCGACCTGACCACAGTACGCCCCATTACCGTACGCACCGGCGTTCTGCCACGCACTCACGGTTCAGCACTGTTCACCCGTGGTGAAACCCAAGCGCTGGTAGTTGCAACGCTGGGCACAGAGCGCGATGCACAGATCATCGACGCACTAGCTGGCGAATACAAAGACACCTTCTTGTTCCACTACAACTTCCCTCCGTTCAGCGTCGGCGAAACCGGTCGTGTTGGTTCACCGAAACGTCGTGAAATCGGCCATGGCCGCCTGGCAAAACGCGGCGTACAAGCGGTATTGCCTGACATGACAGAATTTCCGTATGTGCTGCGGGTAGTCTCTGAAATCACCGAATCCAATGGTTCGAGCTCGATGGCTTCCGTATGCGGCAGCTCGCTGGCATTGATGGATGCCGGTGTGCCTATCAAAGCCCCTGTGGCCGGCATTGCCATGGGCCTGATCAAAGAAGGCGAGCAGTTTGCAGTACTGTCAGACATCCTCGGCGACGAAGATCATCTCGGCGACATGGATTTCAAAGTAGCCGGTTCCGAAAACGGTGTAACTGCGCTGCAAATGGACATCAAGATTGATGGCATCACCCCTGAAATCATGAAAGTCGCACTGGAACAGGCTAAACAAGGTCGTCTGCACATTCTGGGCGAAATGAATAAAACCCTGTCGACGACTCGCGAGCAAATGTCTGACTTTGCCCCGCGCATCATTACTTTCAAAATCGATCCGAGCAAAATCCGCGAAGTCATCGGCAAAGGCGGCGTCACCATTCGCGCCATCACCGAACAAACCGGCGCCAGCATTGATCTCAATGATGATGGCGTGGTTAACGTTGCTTCGGTCGACAAAGCCGCCGGCGAAGAAGCCCGCCGCATGATCGAAGAAATCACTGCTGAAGTTGAAGTAGGCAAAACCTACGAAGGTAAAGTGGTACGACTGATGGACTTCGGTGCATTCGTTACCATTCTGCCCGGCAAAGACGGCCTGGTACATATCTCGCAAATTTCTGACGAACGCGTCGAAAAAGTCAGCGACAAACTGGCCGAAGGCGACACTGTCCGGGTTAAAGTACTGGAAATCGATCGTCAGGGTCGTGTGCGCCTGAGCATGAAAGAAGTCGACGCCGAATAAACGGCGTTCGCTTCACCCCATTAAAACCCCGCTGCAGTTTTATCTGCAGCGGGGTTTTTTATTGTCGGGCAATCGCATTGCTTAACACAGCAAAGTCTCAGCGATTTACACGGCACTTTGCCGGAACCATAACATCCCGCCCCTCCATGCCGCGATCAGCAGCCGGGTCTGAAAACCCGAATCACCCGACCACCAACCACTACAAAAAACCTACGGCCGATTTATTCAATCTGCCCCGCTGATATTCGGCCCCAGATCAGTATAATAGGCCGCCAAGTTACTCGCCCCGAAACCACATGTCAGAAGACTTCTACTTTAATCCTGATCACGCCGTTGAATCTCTCAAAGTGCCGCCCCATTCGATTCAAGCCGAGCAATCGGTACTCGGCGGCCTGCTACTCGACAATCAGACCTGGGACAACGTGGCCGACAAGGTCAGCGAGGAAGATTTTTATCGCCGCGACCACAAACTGATTTTCCGGGCTATCGCTCAGCTGGCTGCACAGCAAGACCCGTTTGATGTGGTCACCCTGTCGGAATTACTGGAATCGCGTAATGAATTAAGCAACGTCGGCGGCCTCGCCTACCTCGGCACACTGGTTAAAGACACGCCGTCGGCGGCCAATATTCTGGCTTACGCCAATATCGTCCGCGACCGCTCGGTGCTCCGGCAATTGATTCATGTCGGCACCGAAATCAGCGACTCGGCGTTCAGCACCGAAGGCCGCGAAACCGCCGAATTACTGGAAAACGCCGAACGTAATGTGTTCAAAATCGCCGAACAGCGCCAACGCGGCCAGGGTGGTTTCAACTCGATTAAAAACCTGCTAGCCAAAGCCGTCGATAAAATTGAATTGCTCTACGAACAGGATGGCGATATTACCGGCGCCAGCACCGGCTTTTCCGATCTTGACCAGAAAACCTCAGGCTTGCAGCCCGCCGATCTGATTATCGTCGCCGGACGGCCTTCGATGGGCAAAACCACTATTGCCATGAATATGGCCGAAAACGTGGCGCTGAAAAGCGGCATGCCGGTAGCGGTATTCAGTATGGAGATGCCCGGCGAAGCGCTGGCGATGCGGATGATGTCATCGCTGGGCCGAATCGATCAGCACAAGGTCAGAACCGGTAAACTCGATGACGATGACTGGCCACGGCTGACGTCGGCGATTAATCTGCTGGCCGAAACCAAGCTGTTTATCGACGACACCCCGGCCCTGACCCCCACCGAAGTTCGCTCCCGCGCCCGGCGTCTGACCCGCGAACACGGCCAGCTGGGTCTGATCGTGCTCGATTATCTGCAATTGATGCAGTCACCCAGTAGCGGCGACAACCGGGTGCAGCAGATTTCCGATATTTCTCGCGGCCTCAAGGCACTGGCGAAAGAACTGAATGTGCCGGTGATTGCCTTATCACAGTTAAACCGTAACCTGGAACAACGCCCCAACAAACGCCCGGTGATGTCGGATTTGCGTGAATCGGGTGCGATTGAGCAGGACGCTGACTTGATTCTGTTTGTCTACCGTGACGAAGTCTATAACGAAGACAGCCCCGACAAAGGCATCGCTGAAGTGATTATCGGCAAGCAGCGTAACGGCCCACTCGGCACCGTGCGGCTGACCTTCCTCGGCCAGTACACCCGTTTTGAAAACTTCGCCGGCCACTATGACCAAGAGGATTACGAATGACCCCGGCTGCCTATGTCAAACTCGACTTACAGGCCGCTCAGCATAATCTCGCTCAGGTGCGACGTTATGCGCCGGATAATAAAGTCATGGCGGTCATTAAAGCCAATGCTTACGGACACGGCATGCTGCGAATCGCTCAGGCACTCGACCATGCTGACGGCTTTGCCGTTGCCCGCGTCGATGAAGGCATACGCTTGCGACAAGCGGGGTTCACGCAGCCGATACTGGTATTACAAGGCTTTGTCTGCAGCGAAGAACTGCAGTTATTACTCCAGTATCAGCTCGAAGCGGTGATTCACAATTTCGCCCAGCTGGCCATACTGCAACAGCAAGCGCCACACAACAGCAAGCTCAAAGTCTGGCTGAAAATGGATACCGGCATGAACCGATTGGGATTCAAAGCCGAAGAGTTTCAGCTAGCCTATCAACAACTGTCGGCCTGCGAACAGGTCAGTCAGCCGGTCAATCTGATTACGCATTTTGCCAACGCCGACGATTTGCTGGATGACAAAACCCGGCAACAGGTCGATCTGTTCAATCAAAGCATCATCGGTTATCCCGGTCAGCGCAGCATCGCCAATTCCGCCGGCATCATCGGCTGGCCCAATATCAGCAGTGACTGGGTTCGCCCCGGGCTGATGCTATATGGCTGCTCGCCGTTCGCCGGCAAAACCGGTGCCGACTTCGGCCTACAACCGGTGATGAGCCTGCATTCCCGGCTGATTGCGGTCAAAACGGTGAAAGCCGGTGAAACCGTAGGCTACGGCGGCAGCTGGCAAGCCAGCGTCCCTACCCTGCTGGGCGTGGTGTCTATCGGTTATGGCGATGGCTATCACCGCCAGACCCGTAGCGGTGCGCCGGTGCTGGTCAACGGCCGGCGGGTCAGCCTGATTGGCCGAGTGTCGATGGATATGATCACGGTCGACCTCAACAGTCAGCCTGATGCCCGAATCGATGATCCGGTCACTTTATGGGGTGAAGGTCTGGCGGTCGAAGAAATCGCCCAATATGCTGATACCATTCCTTATACCCTGCTGTGCGGCATTACCCAGCGGGTACAAATCGTCGAACAGAATCAAGGCTAAATATCGTGGCCAAAAAAACCAAAGCCAGCTTTGTTTGTAGCGATTGCGGCGCCGATTATCCCGGCTGGTCAGGTCAATGCAATCAGTGCGGTGCCTGGAATACTATTAAAGAACTGCGTTTACCCGGCATTAAAAACAGCCGCGAGCAACGCCAAGGCTACGCCGGCTCACACAGCACAGTGCAGTTATTGTCCGAAGTCAATCTGCAACAGGCTGAACGACTGTCCAGCGGCTTGCAGGAATTCGACCGGGTACTGGGCGGCGGTATCGTCAAAGGCAGCGTGGTGCTGATCGGCGGCGCCCCCGGAGCCGGCAAAAGTACCATCCTGCTGCAAACCATCGCCCATCTGGCGGCTACACAGGCGGTGTTGTATGTGTCCGGCGAAGAATCCTTGCAACAGATCGCCGAACGCGCCCACCGGCTGCATTTAAAAACCGAAGGCATCAAGATGCTGGCCGAAACCTCGGTACAGCAAATCTGTGAAGTTCTTGATCAGGAGCAACCGCAGGTGGTGATCATCGACTCGATTCAGGTCATGTATACCCCTGACTGCGAATCGGCACCCGGCTCGGTTTCACAGGTTCGGGAAAGTGCCAGCCTGCTGACCCAGTATGCCAAGCGCAACGATATTGCGATTTTCATGGTCGGCCATGTCACCAAAGATCAATCTCTGGCGGGCCCGATGACACTGAGCCACATCGTCGATGCTCAGGTGGTGCTGTCTTCTACCGATGACTCGCGGTTCCGGGTGTTACGGGCCGACAAAAACCGCTTCGGCAGTGTCGGTGAACTGGGTTTTTTTGCGATGGAAAGCAGCGGCCTCAAAGAAGTCAAAAATCCCTCGGCGATGTTTTTATCGCGTGCTGAAAAACCCTCGCCGGGCAGCGTTGTCACGGTGTTATGGGAAGGCACCCGTCCGTTACTGGTTGAGATTCAGGCGCTGGTCACCGAAAGTCAGTATGGCAATCCCAGACGTCTGGCAGTCGGCATGGATCAGAACCGGCTGGCGATGCTGCTGGCAGTGCTGGCCCGACATGGCGGCATTATGACCGGCAGCGACGAAATTTATGCCAACGTGGTCGGCGGTATCAAGATTTCGGAAACCAGCAGCGACCTGGCGATTCTGGTCGGTGTGGTATCGAGTCTGCGTGACCGTATCATTCCTTATGACACGGTGTTCTTCGGCGAAATCGGCCTGAATGGCGAAATTCGGCCGGTTGCCAACGGCCATGCCCGGCTGAATGAAGCCGCCAAACACGGCTTTAAACGGGCAATTATTCCCAAGAGCAACAAACCCAAAGACAACATTAAAAATCTGCAGGTATTGCCGGTCAGCAATATCCAGGATGCATTGAGCATCCTGGCAGAGCTGGACTGATTGGCAGTTATTATTTTTTGGTTAATTTCTTTTCGGCAGCATCAATACTGCTATTGACGGCTTCGACGGCTTTTTGATGCTCGGCTTGCAAGCGGTTAGCCGATTCGGCGATCACCGCATTATCGCCATTGGCCTCTTTAACCATGCATTCAAAGTACTGCTTAACCTGATTCTGCCATTCACCCAGCGTATCCATGCTTTTATTGAATGCCTTGGCATCCTGATCGGAAATCAGCGGTGTTGCCGGCTTTTCGCCACAACCGACAGGTGTCCAGACCCCATTGTTAATCACCCCGGACTGAGCCAGCGGCGCTGCCAATAGCATCGATATTACTGCGATATTTCTAACTGATTTCATATATCCCTCTTGGTTTATTAGATTCCAATCACATTGATCAGCGCGTCGTCAGGCAAGCTGATCGGTTCCATAGCTGTCGATTTAAGCTTTAGTCTGATTCCACTCCTTTAAAAACGCTGCATAAAACTCCTTATCGGCAACGGTTGCGCCGCGCCGCATCACCAGCGCCGATGCAAATTGCTGGGCGCGTTGCAAGCTGAGCGAATACGACCAGCCTTCGAGCAGACCCAGCAGAAAAACTGCGGTAAAGGCATCCCCCGCCCCAACGCTATCGACCACTGCTAACCGGGCTGCGGGCTGTACCGCAAAAGACTCACCCTCAAGCGTATAAATACGGGCACCCTGCTCACCAGCGGTCAGAATAATGCCGGTCAGCGAATAATGACTCAGTAGGGTTTGTAATTGATCCTGCAGTCTGGCGCCGGGTATTGCCAGCGCTGTCAGTTCGGCCTGATTCAGTTTCAGCCAGTCGGCACCGTCCAGCAGCCAGTCCAAGATTTCCGGATCCCACCAGGGTGCACGCAGATTGATATCAACCAAGACCTTGCCGGCATGCTGCGAACGCAGTTTTGCCAAAGCTTGCCTGGACTGCGCCTGACGCAGCGCCAAACTGCCGTGATATAACCAGCCACAGCTGACAACCGGCAGCGCGTCAACATCGATAAAGTCATAGGCCTGTTCAGGCAGAATCTGATAATGCGGCTCAGCATCGACCATTTCGATCTGCACGGCTCCGGTCGGATGCTGCTGATCCCGCTGCAGCGCTTGTTGACTCAACCCCCAGTCCGACATGGCAGCCACAACCTGATCACCGCCAGTATCAGCGCCTATCCGGCTAATAAACAGTGGTGCTTGCTGAAAGGCTTGCAAATGCCAGGCAACGTTGAACGGTGCGCCACCCAGTACTTGATGACCATCGCTGAAGCGATCGAACAAGACTTCGCCGAATACAACAATCGCGCTATCGGCCATGATTTAGCGCAACCAGCCTTTACGCCGGAAAAACAGATAGGGTATCAAGACCGAAAACACCATCAAGCCGAGTGCAAACGGATAACCAAACACCCAGTCCAGCTCCGGCATATTGTTGAAGTTCATGCCATAGATACTGGCAATCAAAGTCGGCGGCAGCAAGGCCACCGAGGCAACCGAGAAAATCTTGATCACTTTATTCTGATTGATATTGATGAAACCGACGGTCGCATCCATCAGGAAGTTGATTTTGTCGAATAAAAAAGCGGTGTGACTGTTCAGCGATTCGATGTCGCGCAGAATCTGCTGGGCATCTTCCAGCTGGGTGGGGCTTAACAGTTTCCGGCGCAACAGAAAAGACACTGCCCGCTGGGTATCCAGCATGTTACGGCGAATCCGGCCATTCAAATCTTCTTCTTCGGCAATATCGGCCAGGGTTCGCGCGGCTTCTTCATCGGTCATGGTCTGGCTTAAGACATTACGGCTGACGCTTTCCAGTTTGGTATAGATATTTTCCAACGAGTCCGCCGAATACTCAGCTTCGGCACCGTACAAATCCAGCAGCAAATCGCGGCTGTCAGAGACAAACCCCGGCTGAGTCCTGGCTCTAAGCCGTTGCAACCGAAACACCGGCAATTCTTCATCGCGCACCGAAAACAGGGTATCGCCCCGCAAGACAAACGCCACCGGCACACTGCGTGCCTCGCCCTCTTTATCCAGCAAGAAATCCGAGTTGATATGAATCTCTTCCTGATTTTGTTCGACATAAAAACGGGCGCTGGCCTCAAGATCAGTCAGCTCATCGGGATCAGGCAAATCCAGACCGTAAAACTGACCAATCAGGTGGCGTTGCGCTTTGGTCGGCGCTAGCAAATCCACCCAAATCGGTTCAATTTTCTCTAGATCATGACGGCAGGTGATAGTGACTTTGGATAATAGCCCATCAACCAGCTGATAAGCGCTGATATGTCCTTCACCACAATGCGGTTCCCGATCACCGACCAGCGCTTCGCGCAAGGTATCCGAAATTTCCCATAACACATCATCCTGACGCGATTCATTGATCTCCAGCCAGAGCAGTTTGGCATCGTCCAGGGTCAGTGCTGTGAGAATTGCGCCAATCTCGGCCGCTGAAAGCCGCTTCAGCAGATTATGCAGCTGCACCATATGCTGTCTATGAACCAAAGCGGTTACCAGCTTGCGCCGCCTGACAGGTTCATTTTCCAACATTTTCTCAATGAGCCTGTGCTTCTTCAGCAGCTCATTCACGGTTTGCAGTGCCAAGATCGACTCCTGATATTCAGTAAAATCCATACGTAGACAATTACCGGCAACGGATATCAGCCCGGCAATGCGATAAAGCTGCGAATTCTAAATGATTGTGAAGCAAACAGGCATAAAAAAGCGATCAGCCAAGATGACCGAGGCAGAATAACCGGAGGTTGTGAGAGGGCATGATCGCCAAAGCCTGTAACCGGCAATGGCGAGATGACATTATCGATGCAGAATCACGGATTAGCGGCAGATGATGCGCTGTCTGGCGTGGCTTCGGCTTTAGCGGTTTCACCGGGTGACACCACTTTGATCAGCCAGCCATCTTGTCCCATGCAATCACCCTCTTCGGCTCTGGCTGCGACATGGATGCGCACGAAACCATCACGAATCGATGCGGGCAGCCGGCTTTTAACGATGATGTAGGTTTTACGGTTATCAACCGCAACCTCCAGCGGCTCACCTTTGGCTTCGGCAGTAATCGAGCCTAGCGCAGTGCCTTTGGATACATGAAAGATTATTTCTGATTCAGGCGCCACTTCCGCTTTATGTTCCGGTACGAAATCGCGGAATTTGGGTTTTTTACATTCCTTTTTTTCTTCTTCATTCGGTTTGACAGCCATCGCATTGCTGGCAAATAACATCGCTGCAATGAAAAACAAGCTGTTACGACGTAATAGTGAATTCATGGACGACCTCTTGATTGTTATTGTAATTATGGACTGCTTCCTCACTTTACCAGTTTTATCCGAGTATTCAACGCTCGAACAGCGATTTTGATCAAATGGCAATCCTGCCATCGACGGTAAACTTCTGGCCCTTACGAGTTGAGACCATGTATCATTACGCGATTTTTAGCATGTAAAACCGCAAAATGAGCATGAATATCAGAGGCACCACTATTCTGTCTGTCCGCCGAGGCAATAAAGTCGTGATTGGGGGTGATGGTCAGGTTACTCTAGGCAACACCGTCATGAAAGGTAACGCCCGTAAAGTCCGCCGGCTCTACCATGACAAAGTGATTGCCGGCTTCGCTGGAGCAACCGCCGATGCCTTCACCCTGTTTGAGCATTTTGAAAGCAAACTGGAAAAGCATCGCGGCCATCTGACGCGCGCCGCTGTCGAAATGGCTAAAGACTGGCGCACCGACCGCGCCTTGCGCAAACTGGAAGCACTGCTGATCATTGCCGACGCCAAAACCTCACTGATCATCTCCGGCAACGGTGATGTGATCGAACCGGAACATGACTTTATGGCAATCGGCTCCGGTGGCTCTTATGCACAAAGTGCAGCATGGGCCTTACTGGAAAATACCGATTTAAGCGCCCGTGAGATTGTCGAAAAAGCCTTGAATATCGCTGCAGAGATCTGCATTTATACCAACCACAATTTGCGTATTGAAGAACTAGACGCCGAACCGCAAGAGTAAACACATGAGTCAAATGACCCCTCGCGAAATTGTCAGCGAACTGGATAAATACATTATTGGGCAAACCGATGCCAAACGTTCGGTGGCGATTGCCTTGCGTAACCGCTGGCGCCGCAGTCAGGTTTCGGCCCAGCTGCGTGATGAAATCACCCCCAAAAATATTCTGATGATAGGCCCTACCGGGGTCGGCAAAACCGAAATTGCCCGCCGTTTGGCTCGTCTGGCCAATGCGCCGTTCATCAAAATCGAAGCGACCAAATTCACCGAAGTGGGTTATGTGGGCCGTGATGTGGAATCGATTATCCGGGATCTGGTTGATACCGCCGTAAAAATGACCCGGATCACGGCGATGGAAAAATTCCAGCTCAAAGCCGCCGACGCGGCCGAAGAACGGGTACTCGACATTCTGCTGCCACCGGCTTCCGGCATCGATCCCTCTGAAAGCGAAACCAGCACCCGTCAGAAATTCCGCAAGAAACTGCGTGAAGGCGACCTGGATGACAAAGAAATCGAACTGGATCTGGCCGCAACCCCGGTAGGTGTCGAAATCATGGCGCCGCCGGGCATGGAAGAAATGACCAGCCAGCTGCAAAGCATGTTTCAGAACCTGAATAGCGGCCGTACCAAATCGCGCAAACTAAAAATCAAGGATGCGCTCCGCCAGTTACAGGAAGAGGAAGCCGCCAAACTAATCAACGAAGACGAAATCAAACAAGCTGCTCTGGAAGCCGTTGAACAGCACGGCATTGTCTTCCTGGATGAAATCGACAAAATCTGCAAACGCGCCGGCGTCAATGGTGGCGAAGTCTCGCGTGAAGGCGTGCAGCGCGATCTGCTGCCACTGGTCGAAGGCAGTACTGTCAGCACCAAATACGGCATGATCAAAACCGATCATATTCTGTTCATTGCTTCAGGCGCCTTTCATCTGACCAAACCTTCAGACCTGATTCCTGAACTACAAGGCCGCTTCCCGATCCGGGTCGAACTGAATGCCTTGAGTGCGGATGACTTTGTCCGGATTCTTACCGAACCGAATGCCTCACTGACTTCGCAATATCAGGCACTGCTGGCGACTGAAGGGGTTGCAGTTGAATTTAGCCCTTGCGGCATTCAGCGGATCGCCGAACTGGCCTGGCAAGTCAATGAAACCACTGAAAACATCGGTGCCCGCCGTTTGCACACCCTGCTGGAAAAACTGCTGGAAGAGATTTCTTTCCAGGCCCCTGATTTAACCAGCAAGACCATTCGCATCGATGCTGACTATGTTGACAGCCATCTGCAGCGTCTGGCTGATAACGAAGATTTAAGCCGTTACATTCTCTAACAATCATGCGCCTGAAAATTACTCCTTGTCACAGCATTCCTACGGAAATCAAACTGCATCAGCTGTCATCGGTACTGGAAGTAAGCTTTGATGACGGCAATATCTTCGAGCTGCCCAGCGAATACCTGCGGGTCTACAGCCAGTCTGCCGAAGCGGTCGGCCACGGACCTGGCCAGGAAATCCTGCAGGTTGGCAAAGAAGATGTCACCATCACCGATATCAGGGCGGTGGGCAATTATGCGATTGCGATCACTTTCAGTGACGGACATAACAGCGGCATTTATTCATGGGATTTGCTGTACAAACTCGGCCTGGAATTTCCGTGGCTGTGGAGCACCTATCTCGACCATTTACAAGCGGCTGGCATCAGCCGTAAACCTAACATCAACCATTAAGACATCATGACTCAAGACAACACTACCCATTTTGGTTTCAAACAAGTTCCGGTAGAAGAAAAAGTAGCGATGGTACGCGGCGTGTTTGACTCGGTTGCCAGTCAATACGACATCATGAATGATTTAATGTCGCTGGGCATTCACCGGATCTGGAAACGGGTGGCGGTACAACTGGCCAATATCCGTGAAGGCGATCAGGTCCTCGATCTGGCAGGCGGCACCGGTGATCTGACCACGCTGTTTGAAAAACGCGTCGGCCCCAAAGGCCGGGTGGTTTTGGCCGATATTAACT
>CAIUWU010000296.1 GCA_903902945.1 uncultured Pseudomonadota bacterium | reverse complement strand
TCAGCGAATGGCTCAGCTTCCGGACCGAAACCGTCCGCCGCCGCTTGCAATACCGTCTCGATAAGGTTTTGGCGCGGCTGCATATTCTGGAAGGTTTGCTGATTGCCTATCTGAATATTGACGAAGTGATTGCCATTATTCGTCATGAAGACCATCCCAAACCGGTGCTGATGCAACGCTTCGGACTCAGCGATATTCAGGCTGAAGCGATTCTGGAACTGAAACTGCGTCATCTGGCCAAGCTGGAAGAAATGAAAATCCGTGGCGAGCAGGATGAACTGGAGCAGGAGCGGCAAGCTCTGGAGAAAACTCTGGCCTCAGAACATTTACTGAATCGGCTGATTCGCAAAGAAATTGAACGCGATGCCGACAAATACGGCGATGACCGCCGTTCACCGATCGTAGAGCGTGATGCCTCACAGGCGCTGGATACCACCGAACTGATTGCCAATGAACCGGTCACCGTGATTCTGTCGCAAAAAGGTTGGATCCGAGCAGCCAAAGGCTATGACATCGAAGCCGAAACCCTTAGTTATCGCGCCGGCGATGCCTATCTGGCCGCCGCCAGGGGGCGTACCACGCAACCGGCTTATATCCTCGATTCAACCGGACGGGTGTACAGCGTAACCACCCATGATTTGCCATCGGCCCGCAGTCAGGGTGAACCGCTGACCGGGCGACTCAATCCGCCGGCCGGCAGTGTTTTCAGTGCGGTGTTTTGCGGTCAGCCCGATGATATGTGGCTGATGCTGAGCAGCGCCGGCTACGGTTTTCGGGTGGCATTAAAAGAATTGCACAGCAAGAACAAGGCCGGTAAAGCTGTATTGAGTCTGCCGACCGGTGGTCAGGTAATGGCTCCGGTTGCGATTCCTGATTCGCAGAATTTGCTGGCAGTTGCTACCGCACAGGGTCGCTTGCTGATTTTTCCGGCCGCCGATTTGCCGGAACTGGCCAAAGGCAAGGGCAATAAGCTGATTCAGATTCCGAGTGCTGATGTGGTTGCCGGTAAGGATTCGGTAATTGCTGTTGCTGTGCTGGCGGCCGGTGATGATTTAAAAGTCATCTCAGGTAAGCGCTTTCTGACTCTGAAGGCCATCGATATTCAGCAATATAGCGGTAGTCGTGCCAACCGGGGCTCGGTATTGCCCAGAGGTTTTCAAAAGGTAGATGGGTTGGAAACAGTCAAATCCTGAGTTTAGTAGCCCCTGTGAGGAACAATAATGAACAAGCACTTACAACTGGTCAGAGAATTTCATAAGCGTTTCGGCATTGCCCAGCCCGAATATCCAGAAACCGCGCATCTGTCCGCTATGGATATTGTGATGCGCCAGGCACTGCTGTTTCAGTGCGGACAAGAAACCTTTACTGCCATCGTCGTCAGCGATATGGCCAAAATGCTGGCCGGGTTGGTGGATTTGTCCTACAACGCGCTGGCGGCGATCGCCTGTCGCGGTGACGATGTGGTCAATCTGCATGTCAACTGGCGTCAGGATGGCTCGGTGTTGTCGGTAGTCAATGCCTTGTCAGAGAAGATTCATAAGTGCGGTTCAGGCGAAACCGTTGATTATTCGGCGCTATACCATTTATGTCAGCAACTGGCGCTACGCTTTATCAATGCCGATTTTGACGGTGCTTTTCTGGCGGTTCATCAGCAGTTGATCAACAGTCCCGCCCAAGAGCCGGGCAATGATTATGCGCATCGTCTGGCGCGTGAGACGCTGCCGGCGGCACCGGATCTGACCGATAGTCTCTACGAATAAGGGTTGAGTTAGCGCATGAATCAACGTTTGGGTTTTATCGGTATCGGTTTGATGGGTAAACCGATGACTTTGCGGCTGCTGGCGGCCGGGTTTTCGGTAGCCGTGTGGAATCGCACGCCGGGTAAGCTGACCGAGCTGATCGCGGCCGGTGCGCAAGCGTGTGACACTGTCGGGCAACTGGTCAGTCAGTCCGATGTGCTTTTGTTGTGTCTGTCTGACACGGCAGCGGTCGAGTCGGTAGTCAGAGAGCAAATCTTGGCGGCTGGTAGCGCCGGCAAGTTGCTCATTGATTTATCCAGTATCGATCCTGAAACCACCCGGAGCCTGGCGGCTGAGCTGGCCCAGCATTGCGGCATGGACTGGGTCGATGCACCGGTTTCCGGTGGTACTGCCGGTGCCGAACAGGGCACACTGGCGATCATGGCCGGCGGCAATCCCGGGCCGGTGGCGGTTGCCGGGCAGGTGCTTAAGCCTTTGTATGGCCGCTTTACCCACATGGGACCTCTGGGTAGCGGACAGATGACTAAAATCTGTAACCAGATGATCGTGGGTTGCAACTTGCTGGTGATTGCCGAAATGATGGCACTGGCGCGAGCCGCTGGGGTCGATGCCGAAAAAATTCCGCAAGCCTTGATCGGTGGTTTTGCCGATTCCAAACCCTTGCAGATTACGGGTAGCGAAATGGCGCGCGATCAGTTTGAACCGGTCAAATGGAAGGTAAAAACCTTGTTAAAAGACTTGAGCATGGCCACCCGGCAGGCCGCTGCACAGGGGCAGGCGGTGCCGATGTCGGCGTTGGCCGCACAACTGATGCAGCAGCATGGCGGGCGTGGTTTTCTCGATCATGACCCGGCCACGCTGATCAAACTCTATCGTCAGGATTGATATGCGCTTTTCTGCCAATCTCAGTCTGTTGTTTACCGAAGTACCGATGCCGGAACGCTTTGCGCTGGCGCGGCAGGCCGGTTTTCAGGCCGTCGAGATCCAGTTTCCTTATCAGTGGCCGGCCGCACAGATTGGTCAGGCGCTGGATGATAACGGTCTGCAACTGGTGTTGTTCAATGTCGCTGCCGATACTTTGCTGGAGGGCGGAGAAGGGCTGGCGGCGGTTCCTGGTCGGCAGCAGGATTTTCGGCAGGCGGTGGCGCTGGCTGCCGAATACGCCACCCTGTTAAAGCCGGCTTGTATCAATGTGCTGCCGGGCCGTTGTTACCAGCGCGATGCTTATACCGAATATTGGGCAACTTTATGCGACAACCTGCGCTATGCCTGTCAGCTGTTTGCCGCGCAGGGCGTGACCACGGTGTTTGAGGCGATCAATAGTCTGGACATGCCGGGTTTTATTATCGACAGTCACGCTAGCATGCTGGGTTTGTGGGAAGCGGTCGCTGATCCGGCGTTGCGTATGCAATATGACATCTATCACATGGCCCGCATGCAACAGGATATGCCGGCTTTCTGGCAACAGCATCTGGCTAAAATTGCCCACATCCAGTTTGCCGATTGTCCTGGGCGTCATCAGCCCGGTACCGGCTGTCTGGATTTAGCCGGATTGTTCCGGCAATTGCAGACGCTGGGTTATCAGGGCTATCTGGGAGCCGAATATAAACCTTCGGCTATCACCGCAGACAGTTTGGATTGGCTGGCGGATTTCGCGTCCAGACGCTGAGGCATCGATTGTTGGCTGTTTGTGCGATGACTAAAAACGACCAACCCCGCCCTACGCCTGTGGCACTTAAATCGCCTGCGTACATCAACCTGTAGACAAAGAACCGATAGTCAGCCGCTGAGTCGCCGCGAATCTCAAAGCCGACTCGATTTAAAACACCGCGAGTCATTTCTGCAGCGCTATCTGAAAACGGCTTTGGCAATAGGGGTGATCGAAATGACTTTAGCGGATAACCCCAACAGTCGTCTGCAGCAATACTGCTTAACCCGGTTGGGGTATCAGCTGATCGGTAATCAGTTAGCGGGGGTTGTGGTGACAGTTTTTGTGAAGTTGGCGCGCGGCTTGCTAAAATGCCGGTCACGGTATAACGTTGCCGGAGTAATTTTGAGTTCAACTATGCCCAACAGACATAATTTCACCATTCATCACGCCAGTTTAATTGTTTCAGATACCGAAAAATCGCTGACTTTCTATTGCGATGTACTGGGTATGCGTCAGATTCAAAGGCCGCCGTTACCGTTTCCGGGTGCCTGGCTGGAAGCGGGTCAACAACAAATTCATTTACTTGAGCTCGACAATCCTGATCCGATTGCTGGCAGACCGGCTCATGGCGGACGTGACCGCCATGTGGCATTTCTGATTGATTCCTATGATGCGCTGCGTCAAGACTTGCTGGCGGCCGGTATCGAGCACACTCTAAGCATTTCCGGCAGGCGAGCCTTGTTTTGCCGGGATCGCGATGGGAATGCGCTGGAGTTCATCGAGCGGTCCTGAGCGCCATGATGTCTAGGCTGTTTTGGGGGTTATGGCTGATTTGCAGTCTGGCGATGCTGATGTTCCTGGCCGGATTTGTACTGTATCAGCTCGGTCTTGGCTGGGTGGCGGCGCTGATTTTTCCGTTGGCCAGTCGTATCCTGCTGTTGGCGATGGGTTTGCTGGCAGTGCTGGCGGCAGCCGGGGTGTTGAAGCTGCTGGCCGGTGAACTGAAACGTTACTTTAGTGCCGATGCCGTGGCTTTACGGCAATTGCTGCGGTTACGGATCAAATCTTGTGATCTGAAACAGCAGGCGGCGATGGAGTGGCG
>CAIUWU010000295.1 GCA_903902945.1 uncultured Pseudomonadota bacterium | reverse complement strand
TGATTGATTTGCTTAAAGCTTAATCTTCGATACCAGGCAAAAAACAGCATTCTCGCTAACACAACCCAGACGCTCACAGCCGGTTTATATAAACCGCTACTGGTTTATATAAACCATTCCCTGCATTTATTGCCCCACCCATATTTTTAATTTTTGCACTTAAATCATAATGTTAAATATTTTCCTTGGCTCGGCATATTTATTGCCTAAACTACCATTTAATCAAGGAATCAATAATCAATGTTTAATCGTTATGTAGTATCCAGCCTGATTTTATTAGGCGCTGTATTTTCGAGTTCCGTTCAAGCATTACCGAGTTTTGCCCGCCAGACCGGCATGGCATGTACTTCTTGCCACGTTCAAGCCTACGGCCCCGATCTCAATACGATGGGTAGACAATTCAAGTTGAAAGGCTACACCCAAGGCGGCGGTGACGATGCCCTTACAAGTCGTATCAGCGGGATGGTCATGGGATCATTAACCAATACCAAAAAAGATGATCCGAACAATGCTGACCGTGTCAACAAGGGCCTTGCCACTAATAATGCCAATAACAACATCGCACTAGACCAGGCTTCCGTGTTCTATGGCGGCAAAGTGTTCGACAAAATGGGCGCTTTAATTCAGGTTACCTATGATGGCTATGCCAACAGCTTTGCTTGGGACAACACCGACATTCGTCTTGCCGATGAAGCCGATATCGCCAACCAATACCTGATTTACGGCGTTAGTTTTAATAATAACCCCACGGTTCAGGATCTCTGGAATACCACATCAGCTTGGGGCTATCCCTATGTCGCGTCCAACTATCAGCGCACCCCCACCATGAGCCCGGTTATTAGCAGTTTGGGCGGACAAGTGGGTGGCGCGTCAATTTATAGCTTAGTGAACGACACGCTGTATGTTGAAGCAGGTGCTTATAGCAGCTTTGCCAAATATGCACAGAAAGGCATGGGACAGTGGTCGCAAGATGGCGCCGTGAAAATCAACGGTGGAGCACCTTACTGGCGCATTGCGCTGCAACAAAACTGGCAAGGACATTATTTTGAATTGGGTCATTTCGGCATGAAGACAGATATTCAGCCTGATGTAAACTCAACCGCCACTGATCGCTTCACTGACTTGGGAGTAGACTTCAATTATCAGTATCTTGCTGATACAAAACATATCTATGAATTCAAAGGCAGTTACATTCGTGAGCAACAGCAGTTGAACTATAGCTTTCCGAATGCGTTATCTAGTAACGCCAATCAACAGATCGGCTTTCTGGGGGTTAACGGTTCTTATACCTACAATCAAACCTATAGCCTCTCTCTAGGCTACAACAAGAACTATGGCAATAAAAACTCAGGTTCTTATTTCGCCGGCGGAGATCCTGAAGCACCGTCAAAACTGAACGCTGAATACTTCACCACTGAGCTGGATTATGTGCCGTTTGGCAAACAGGCCACCACTGGCCCGGCGAGTTACCTAAACTTGCGTTTAGCCCTGCAATATATTGCTTTCACACGTTTTGATGGCGCCGACAAAAACTATTTTGCCGGGAATGGTAGAAGCGCCAGTGATAACAACACCCTTTATTTCAATACCTGGCTAACATTCTAAGCATTCCTAAGCACAAGGTTTTGGTAGCTGCCGGCGGAATCAGAGCGCCGGCAGCTTTATTTTTGGAGCCGCATCAGTGAACGTTAATTACCTTAGATTTAGCGATATTTCCTGTAGCGAAAAAATTTTGAATTCCATTTTTTTGCTAACCATTGGTCTGGGTTATTTGATGGCCCTTGTCAACATGTACTACACCCACCAGGGCCGAGATGGCAAACCCGGATTATCAATCGAAGATATAGTGATTATGTATCATGGCTCTAATGACCAAACCAGGCTAGGGAATGCGATTAGCGGAATCATGCTTCCCAACCTTAAATACAAATCCGATAAAGAAGTAATTTTGAAATGGATTCATGACGGAGCCGATAAAGATGGCTACGAAAAGACAATAGCCCCTATTCTGAAGAGGGTGTCCTAGATTTTGTGTAAACGGAGTTTGTTAGAGATTCAGCATCCTGTCATTAAACTGGATGTTAAATCGATTCAATGCAGCCTTCCAATCATGGAGAGGCATCTTCCATTTTCTACTGATATTCATCAGTGCCAGATAGAACAATTTCGATAATGCCTCATCGCTAGGGAATGAGCCACGATTTTTGGTAATTTTACGCAAGCTCATGTTGACCGACTCAATGGCATTAGTCGTGTAGATGATTTTCCGTATTTCGGGCGGGTAATCAAAGAACGGGATAATACGATTCCAGTTACGTCGCCAAATTTGAGCAATTGAGGGATAGGTCTCTCCCCATTCGCGTTCAAATTCGGTCAGCTTTTGCTCTGCCTCCTCGGCAGTTGACGACTGATAAATCCGTTTTAGATCACTGGCAATCTCTTTTCGCATTTTCCAACTCACATAATTCAGACTGTTTCTGACCAAATGAACGACACAAAGCTGAACTGATGCAAGGGGATACACCGTCTCAATGGCTTCGGGAAAACCTTTAAGGCCATCGACACAGGCAATGAAGATATCTTGAACGCCACGGTTTTTCAATTCGGTTACCACCTGTAACCAGAATTTGGCACCTTCTGTTTGAGCAATCCATAACCCCAGGACCTCTTTCTGTCCTTCCATATTTATGCCTATGGCCAAGTACACGGCCTTGGCTTTAACGGCACCGGAGTCCCGAACTTTTACATGAATACAATCCAGATACAAAATAGGATAAATCAGATCCAGAGGTCTTGATTGCCATGCTTTTACTTCATCGATGACCGCATCAGTCACATTGGAAATGAGCGTAGGGGATATCTCGGCACCATACATTTCTTCGAGATGGCTCTGGATTTCTCGGACCGTTAACCCCCGTGCATACAGTGAGATAATTTTTTCATCAAAACCCGTCCAGCGTGACTGATGCTTGGGAACAATCTGAGGCTCAAAACTGCCATGGCGGTCTCTGGGAATTTCGATGGGCAATTCACCGAAGTCACCTTTGAGGGTTTTACGGCTTTTACCATTACGGGTATTGCCATTCGTATTGGCAACCGGTTCATGCTTGGCATGCCCCAGATGCTCAGTCATTTCGGCTTCGAGTGCTCGTTCAACCAACGCTTTGGTCAGTTGCTTCAACAATCCGTTTTCACCGATCAGATCTTCGGGCTTTTGGTAACCTGAAAGTAGTGTATCTATCAGGTCGCTTGGGATCGTGTTTTTTCCGGTCATCATAATGCTCCTTTTTAGCAACGACAGTTTCCTGTCTCATGACCGTTTACACAAAATTATTTACACCCTCGGCGCATAAACAATAGCCAATAAAAAAGCCGGAACCCTGACGAGTCCCGGCTTTTATGACAATCTGAAATCCGGCGATTAAGCGCGTGATTTCAACACAGCAACGGCTGGCAGTTCTTTGCCTTCCAGGAATTCCAGGAACGCGCCGCCGCCGGTTGAGGTGTAAGACACCTGATCGGCGATGCCGTATTTGTCGATCGCTGCCAGGGTGTCACCGCCGCCGGCAATCGAGAAAGCAGGGCTGTTGGCAATCGCGATTGACATGGCTTTGGTACCTTCGCCGAACTGGTCAATTTCAAATACGCCGACCGGGCCGTTCCAGACGATGGTGCCGGCTGTGGACAGAATTTCGGCATAACGCTTGGCGGTTTCAGGTCCAATGTCCAGAATCAAATCATCTTCGGCGACATCAGCAACATTTTTCACGGTTGCTGCGGCGGTTTCCGAAAATTCTTTGGCGCAAACTACATCCACCGGTACCGGAATTTCGCCGCCTTTGGCCTGCGCCGCCGCCATCAGGCGTTGAGCTTCGTCGAGCAGATCGGCTTCATACAATGATTTGCCGACCGGAAAACCAGCTGCGGCGATAAACGTGTTAGCAATACCGCCACCGACGATCAGTTGATCGACTTTGGTTGACAGCGATTCCAGTACGGTCAGCTTGGTGGATACTTTGGAGCCACCGACGATGGCCACCAGCGGACGTTGCGGGTGTTCCAGGGCTTTGCCCAGTGCATCCAGCTCGGCAGCCAGCAACGGGCCAGCGCAAGCAATCGCGGCGTGTTGAGCAACGGCATGAGTCGAAGCTTCGGCGCGGTGAGCCGTACCAAAAGCATCCATGACGAAAATATCGCACAGCGCGGCCATTTGTTTGCCCAGCTCATCGTTGTTTTTCTTTTCGCCTTTGTTAAAACGCACGTTCTCGCACAACACTACTTCACCGGCTTTGACATCAACGCCGTTTAACCAGTCTTTGACCAGCGTCACCGGTTGACCCAGTAATTGGCTGAAACGCTCGGCAACCGGTTTCAGGCTCGATGCTTCATCGTATTCACCTTCGGTAGGCCGACCCAGATGCGACATCAGGATTACCGCAGCGCCTTTTTCCAGGGCCGCTTTCACGGTAGGCACGCTGGCTTGAATCCGCAGGTCACTGGTGACCACGCCGTCTTTGACCGGTACGTTTAAATCCTGACGGATCAGCACACGTTTGCCGGCCAGATCCAGATCAATCATTCGTTTAATCGACATAAATACTCCTGTTAGAAAAGTCTTTTGAGAGAGTGTAAAAAACTGTTGTTAATTCAGAAACCAGGGCAGCAGCAGGGTTGCGCAGATGACTGCCGTGCTGGTGACGATGGCCCATAGGGTGCTACGGTTATTGCGCTGGAGCTGTTTGCGCAGTTGCAGCATTTCCTGATTGTGCTGCTGAATCTGCTGTTGCATCAGGGCATTGCTCTGGATGGCTTGAAATACCAGCCCCGGCATTTCCGGTAACTGTTCAGTGATTTCCGGCAGTTTGCTGAATAATTCTTTAATCTTGGCGGCTGGCCCCAGACGCTGCTTGAACCAGTTTTCCAGAAATGGCTTGGCGGTTTGCCATAAATCCAGATCAGGATACAGCTGGCGGCCCAGACCTTCGATATTCAGCAAGGTCTTCTGCAACAGCACCAGTTGCGGCTGAACTACCATGTCAAAGCGGCGGGCGGTCTGGAACAGGCGCAGTAACAACAGTCCGAAAGAAATGTCTTTTAATGGCTTGTCAAAAATAGGTTCGCAGACACTGCGGATGGCGGCTTCGAATTCTTCGACCCGGGTGCTGCTCGGTACCCAACCGGATTCGATATGCATTTGCGCCACGCGGCGGTAATCGTGATTGAAGAAGGCCAGAAAGTTTTCGGCCAGATAACGCTGGTCAGTGTCCGACAGGCTGCCGACAATCCCGAAATCCACGGCCAGATATTTATCCGGCAGCTGCACAAAGATATTGCCGGGATGCATGTCGGCGTGGAAAAAGTTGTCGCGGAATACCTGGGTAAAGAAAATTTCCACGCCACGTTCGGCCAGTTTTTTGAAATCGGCATTACCGGCGCGCAAGGCCTGAATATCGCCGACCGGTACGCCGTAGATGCGTTCCATCACCATCACCTTGCGGTGGGTGTAAGCCCAGTAGACTTCGGGAATGTAGAGCATTTCCGAGTCTTTGAAATTTTTGCGGATGGCGCTGGCGTTAGCCGCTTCGCGAATCAGATCGAGTTCGTCGAGTATGGTCTTCTCGAATTCGGCCACCACTTCCATTGCGCGCAGGCGGCGGGCATCGCTCCAGAATTTTTCCGCCAGACGCGCCAGTTCATAAAGCAGGCCGACATCGGAATGAATCTTGCCCTCGATATCCGGACGCAAGACTTTAACGATCACATCTTCGCCGCTGTGCAGTCTGGCTGTGTGTACCTGGGCCACTGAAGCCGAAGCCAGCGGTGTCGGATCGAATTCGGCAAAGGCTTCGCTCAGGCTCTGGCCGATTTCTTTCTCGATGATCTTACGGGCTACTTCAAACGGGAAGGGCGGTACTTTGTCCTGCAGTTTGACTAGTTCTTCGGCAATGTCTTCCGGTAACAGGTCTTTACGGGTGGAAAGTGTCTGACCAAATTTGACATAAATCGGTCCCAGATCTTCCAGTGCTTTGCGAATTCTGACACCGCGCGCTTGTTTGGGTTTTGGCAGCCAGAAACCGGGTGACAAAAAAGCCAGAAAGCGAATCGGGCGGAATAAATGGGTTTTCAGAATCAGTTCATCCAGGCCATGAAACATCATGACCCAGTTGATGTGGATTAAACGCAGCAGAATTTTGGGGCGAATCACTGAGGGGAGTCCTTTGAGTTGCAATCAGGTGCTGGTTTTAAAGACGGATTTAAGCGTTCGATGCGGGCCGCAAGACGGTCCAGATCGGAACGCAGCTGATCGATTTGCTGAAAGCTGATTTCCGCTTCGGCTTTAGCCGGTACATCGCGGGTTTCTTCCTGTAAAAATTCTTCCAGATTGAGCCGGAAATGATGCAGGCTTTGCTGGGTCCAGTGTTGGGTGTCGCGGAACAGCCCGGAAAGCCGCTGGGCAATCCCGGCACCGGTATAACGGGCCAGTTTGCTTTCCAGATTGAGATCGAGTTTGGCGAACAGGCTCTGAAATTTATGCGCAATCAGCGTGTCACCTTCGATTCGTACCTCGCCTTTGAACAGCGAATGCATGGGGGTGGCGCTAAGGCCCATCAGTCCCAGTGCCGACAATGAGCCGATCAGCCGCGCGTCGACCGGGTCAGGGTAAGACTCGAGAATTTGCAGGCTGTGTTCACCGGGGCATAGATACAGGGTCTGGCGGAGATTGCTGATCTCGATTGCAATCACCTTGCCGGCAATCGGTGCCAGCAGGCTGCGATAGTTGTCGTCCAAACTGAGGTATTGATTGATAGCCGGTTCTAACAGGCTGATTAATAAAGATTTGGTCGGAGCAATACTGCCAAACATCAGAACACCTGCTGGGGTTGGTAGTCCTCGTGAGAGGCCCGGTAAAACAACAATGGAGAGCTGACGGTCATTCGCGCGGCTTAGAATTTATAACCCCTGTGAACCGCGACAATACCTTGAGTCATATTGAAGTATTCACAACGCTCCAGTCCGGCCTGTTCCATCATGCGTTTCAGTTCATCCTGTTTAGGATGCATGCGGATCGATTCGGCCAGATAGCGGTAGCTGTCCTCGTCTTTGGCAACGATGGCGCCGATTTTAGGCAGCAGGTTGAACGAGTAAAAGTCATACACTTTTTCGGTAATCGGATCGATAGGATGAGAAAACTCCAGTACGATCACGCGACCGCCTGGTTTCAGTACCCGGTACATCGAACGCAGCGCCGCGTCTTTGTCGGTGACGTTACGCAAGCCAAAACCGATACAGACGCAATCAAATGTGTTATCGGCGAAAGGCAGACATTCGGCATTGACCTGGGCATATTGAATATTACCGGTCAGGCCACGGTTGATCAGGCGGTCACGACCGGTACGCAGCATCGCCGAGCTGATTGATCTCAGCGGCAGCCTGACGGTTTGTAATCTGAATCCATCGGTTTTAACCGTGTTCGAAATTACCGGGTTCAGCAAAATCATCAGCCACTATTCTTCGCTGGAAGATACCCTT
>CAIUWU010000294.1 GCA_903902945.1 uncultured Pseudomonadota bacterium | reverse complement strand
GTTTTCATCGAACAGACTGTTGTCAGCCGATGCACGTCCCACCACGACTACGTTGCCTTTATACAGTTTCAGACGCACTTTGCCGTTCACATTGACCTGTGAAGCATCGATCATGGTCTGCAGCATTTCGCGCTCAGGACTCCACCAGTAACCGTTGTAAATCAGCGAGGCATAACGCGGCATTAATTCATCTTTAAGATGCGCCACTTCACGGTCCAGCGTCAGAGACTCAATCGCCCGATGCGCTCTCAGCATCACGGTACCAGCTGGGGTTTCATAACAACCGCGTGATTTCATGCCCACATAACGGTTTTCGACGATATCCAAACGACCAATACCATTGGCGCCGGCGATTTGATTCAGTTTCGCCATCACCTGATGCGGCGTATGCGGCTCATCGTTAATCGCCACGATATCGCCGTTACGGTAAGTCAGTTCGATATAAGTCGGCTGATCGGGTGCATTTTCCGGTGACACCGTCCAGCGCCACATATCTTCTTCCGGCTCATTCCAGGGATCTTCGAGGATGCGGCCTTCGTAAGAAATATGCAGCGAGTTGGCATCCATCGAATAAGGCGAGGCTTTACCTTTTTTCATTTCCACCGGAATACCGTGGCTTTCCGCATAATCCAGCAATTTCTGACGGGAATTCAGATCCCACTCGCGCCAAGGTGCAATCACTTTAATATCAGGACGCAGCGCATAAGCACCCAGCTCAAAACGCACCTGATCATTGCCTTTACCGGTCGCACCGTGAGAAATGGCATCGGCACCGGTCTGGTTGGCGATTTCGATCAAGCGCTTGGCAATCAAAGGACGCGCAATCGAAGTACCCAGCAAATATTCGCCTTCATAAATAGTATTGGCGCGGAACATCGGAAAAATGAAATCGCGGGCAAACTCCTCGCGTAAATCATCGATATAAATTTCCTTGATACCGGCAGCAGTGGCTTTGGCGCGCGCCGGTTCCAACTCTTCACCCTGACCGACATCCGCAGTGAATGTCACCACTTCACACTGATAAACATCCTGCAACCATTTAAGAATTACCGAAGTATCCAAACCACCCGAGTAGGCCAATACAACTTTTTTGACATCCGACATATGTGTTACACACCTTAAGAGATTAAAAAACGGGCCGGATTATAGCGGAAAACCCGACATCCTGGCCCGACCAGTAAACAGACTTCAATTCCCGCCAGCCAGCCCCTGGACCAGCAAAGCGCTGATCCGCTGCATCGCCCCTTGATTGGCCGCCAGAAACCGCTGCGCATTGGCCACCAGTTGCTCGGCGGTTGCCGGCGTTTGATACAAATTCAACAGCGCCTCGGCCACCGCCTCGGCATCGTCACACTGCCAGGCCGCTTGCATGGCCAGCATCTGCTCGGCAATCTGCTGAAAATTGAACATTTGCGGACCGAACAGCACCGGCACACCCACCGCAGCCGGCTCCAGCACATTATGCCCGCCAACCCCGACCAGACTGCCACCAACAAAGGCTACATCAGCGGCGGCATACAGCATTTTCAACTCGCCCATGCTGTCAGCAAGATAAACATCGCAAGCCGCATCAACCGGCGACCGCTCACTGCGCTTCACCACGGTCAGTCCTTGTTTTTCACAGCTCAGCTGCACGGTCCGGAATCGCTCGGGATGGCGCGGGGCAATCATCACCAGCAATTCCGGGATCTGCGCCTTCAAAGCCGGATAATGCTGTAATAGCAGCTCTTCTTCCCCCTGATGCGTACTGGCTATCATCCAGACAAAACGCTGCGCAAACTGCTGTTGTTTCAGCGCCCTGCCGGCAGCAATCAGCGCGGCATCGACAGTCAGATCAAATTTGAGATTCCCCAATACCGTAACCTGTTCCGGCGCGGCACCGATAGCCACAAAGTGTTTGGCATCATCGGCGGTCTGCGCGGCAATCCGGGTAATGTGCGCCAAGGTGGGTTTGACCAGTGCAGGAATTTTCTGATAAGCGCTGGCCGAACGCGCTGACAGTCTGGCATTGATCACATACAAAGGTATCTGCCGCTGACCACAGGCCGCAAACAGATTCGGCCACAGCTCTTTTTCCATGAATACCGCCAGCAGCGGACGAAAATGGCTGAGAAAACGCCTTACGATCCAGGGCAGATCGTAGGGTAAATAAACATGCAGCACGCTATCCGCCAGCACCGCTTTGACTCTTGCCGAACCGGTCGGCGTGGTGGTGGTGACCAGCAGCGTATGCTGCGGATATTGCTGTTGCCAGTGTCTAATCAGCGGAAATGCCGCTTCGGCTTCCCCCACCGATACCGCATGAATCCAGATGACCTGCTGAGTAGCTGCTTGCGGATAAAACCCCAGCCGTTCCCTCCAGCGCTGGCGATACTGCGGCACCTTAAGGCCGCGCCAGTACAAGCGCAGCAAAACCAGCGGCAAGGCCAGGCTGAACAGCAGCGTATATAAGCGACGCACCTTGGAACCTACAGATTTCTGCCGGCAAACAGTGTGTAAGCCGGATTAGTAGTTTGCTGTTCAAACAACATGCCTTGCTGGCGCAGACTATGTTCGAAACCGCGCTGCTGATCGGTATCCGCCATTTGCAGACCAATCAGCACCTTGCCGAATGCCGAACCATGATTACGATAATGGAACAAACTGATATTCCACTGATTACCCAATGAGGTTAGAAATTTCAGCAAGGCGCCGGGGCGCTCGGGGAACTGCAGACTGTAGACCACTTCAGTCAGGCCGCGCGGCGCATGACCACCCACCATATAACGAATGTGATCTTTGGCCAGCTCGTTATGAGTCATATCAGTCACCGCAAAACCTTCGGTCTGTAAATGCTCAATCTGCTGC
>CAIUWU010000293.1 GCA_903902945.1 uncultured Pseudomonadota bacterium | reverse complement strand
GTGGCCGGAAATACAAAAGCCTGACCGCTTTCGGTGCCGAACACTTTTTTCAGGTCTTCCAGAATAGGCTTCAGCAGCTTGGGAAAGATCGGCGAACGGTGATCTTCCATTTGTCTGTGCATGGCGCTTAGCACTGAATGTGGCGTATTGGTTGGACCGGGGATAAATAAGTGATTGCGACCCGCCATCTGGATTCTCCTCTGTAAATAGGCTGCTAAAAATTGCCGGATAGTGTCATATTCGTTCGGATTGGGCAAGTCGTTTTGCCTGGGCTGCCGGATTTGGGGGTGGTTTTCAATTGACATTACAGGCTCTAAAAGTAAAATGGCCGGTATTTGTTTTTAGTCTGGCCCGAGTTTTGACTTTGGCCATCCACCTAAATTTAGGAAATTTTCATGAGTCATACTTTATACGAAGCGAACGCTCAGCGCGTACAACGCTGTGAGCTAGCGGTTCCCGGTTCTAACCCTGACATGTTCGAAAAAGCCCTGAAAAGCGGCGTTGACTTCGTATTTCTGGATCTTGAAGACGCCGTTGCCCCCGACGACAAGCTTCAGGCGCGTAAAAATGTGATTCAGGCAATCAATGATCTCGACTGGAAAGGTCATGGTATTACCCTGTCCGTGCGGATCAACGGTCTGGATACCCAGTACATGGTGCGTGATGTGGTGGATTTGGTCGAGCAGGCCGGCGCCAAAATCGACACCATTCTGATTCCCAAGGTCGGTGTTTACGGTGATGTTTACATGGTCGAAGCCATGCTCAATCAACTGGAAATGCAGCAAGGTCTGAAAAACAAAATTGGTATTGAATGTCTGATTGAAACTGCGCTGGGCATGGCCAACGTTGAAGATATTGCCAAACAGGGTGCGATTGGCGGTCGTGTCGAAGCATTGCATTTTGGTGTAGCCGATTATGCAGCCAGCAATCGCGCCAGAACGGTCAATATCGGCGGTCTGAATCCTGATTATCCCGGTGATCAATGGCATGCCGCCATCAGCCGGATGACGGTTGCCTGCCGCGCTTACGGATTGCGTCCCATCGATGGTCCGTTTGGTGATATCAAGGATCCGGAAGGTTACCAAGCGGCTGCCCGCCGTGCCGCAGCGCTGGGCTGTGAAGGCAAATGGGCAATTCACCCCTCACAAATTGCACTGGCTAACCAAGTCTTCACGCCACCGGCTGCCGAAGTCGAAAAAGCCAAACGTATTCTGGTTGCACTGCAGGAAGCGGCAGCTCAGGGTAAAGGTGCCGCTGCTCTCGATGGTCGTCTGATCGATGCAGCTTCTGAGCGCATGGCGAATAACATCGTGCGTGCTGCAGAAGCGATTGCCAAAAAACAGGCTTAACAATTCAAGTGCGGTTCGGGTTAAGCAAACCGCTTAACCCGCGTCAGCGTTTTTGATTGTCGCTGGCAGCAATCCTTTGCTTTAGTCAATCAATCCAATCTGTATTTATTTCATTCAAGAGAGAAGTCATGGATATTCATGAGTACCAAGCAAAACAGCTATTAGCCGAATACGGCGTCAAAATAGCCGAAGGCGGTCTGGCCTATAGTCCCGAAGATGCCGTGCAGCGTGCACGCGAAATCAGCAGCAATGTCTGGGTTGTCAAAGCTCAGATTCATTCCGGTGCGCGTGGCAAGGCCGGCGGTATCAAAGTCTGCAAAACCCATGAAGAAGTGGCCCAGGCCGCCGAAGCCCTGCTGGGTAAACGTCTGGTCACCCATCAGACGGGTTCTGCCGGAAAAGTGTGTCTGCGTTTGTATGTTGAAGCCGGTACCGATATCGCCAAAGAACTTTATTTGAGTTTTCTGGTTGACCGTGCTCAGGAACGGATTGTGATGGTAGGTTCTGCGCAAGGCGGTATGGAAATCGAAGAGCTGGCTGAAACTAATCCTGATGCGATCAAAAAGATTTACATCGAGCCTGCAGTCGGTTTGCAGGATTTTCAGGCCCGTGAAATGGCGTTTGCTTTAGGGCTGGATGCCAGCCAGATTCAGCATGCGGTCAAAACCATTCAGGGCTGCTATCGTGCGATGCGTGATCTCGATGCCAATATGGTAGAAATCAATCCGCTGGTCATTACTGGTCATGGCGAGCTGATCGCACTGGATGCCAAAATGGGCTTTGATGACAACGCCTTGTTCCGTCGCCAGCGCATCTCTGAACTGCGTGACAAAACTCAGGAAGATCCGCGCGAAATGGCTGCCGCTGACCGTGGTTTGAGTTATGTGGGTCTGGATGGTGATATTGGTTGCATGATCAACGGTGCCGGTCTGGCGATGGCGACCATGGACATGATCAAACTGGCCGGCGGTGAGCCTGCCAACTTCCTGGATGTCGGTGGCGGCGCCTCTGCCGAGCGGACCGAAAAAGCCTTCCGCATGGTGCTGGCGGATGACAATGTCAAAGCCATGCTGGTGAATATCTTTGCCGGTATCAACCGTTGCGACTGGATTGCCGAAGGGGTGGTGCAGGCAGTGCGTAAAATTGACATGAAAGTGCCGCTGATTGTGCGTCTGTCAGGTACCAATGTTGAACAGGGTCGCAAAATTATCGAAGAAAGCGGTTTGCCGATCATCATGGCGAGCACGCTGGCCGAAGCGGCTGAAAAAGCGGTGCAAGCCCGTAACGAAGTCGTTGCAAGACAAGCGTAAGGAAAGAACATGGCAATTTTTATCGACAAACAAACTCGTATTATCGTGCAGGGCTTTACCGGCAAAATCGGTACTTTCCATGCGCAGGACATGATCAACTACGGTTCTAACGTAGTCGGCGGTATCACACCGGGTAAAGGCGGCCAGCAGCATCTGGATCGTCCGGTATTCAACACCGTTAAAGAAGCGGTGGATCAGGCCGGAGCCGAAGCCAGCATCATTTTCGTGCCGCCTGCCTATGCGGCCGATTCGATCATGGAAGCCGCTGAAGCCGGTATTAAATACTGTGTCGCGATTACCGACGGTATTCCGACCCAGGACATGATGAAAGTCAAAATCTTCCTGAGCCGTTTTCCGAAAGAGCAGCGTATGGTGCTGACCGGCCCTAATTGCGCCGGTACTATCAGTCCGGGTAAATCAATGCTGGGTATCATGCCGGGTCATATTTATATGCCGGGTAATGTCGGTATCGTCGGGCGTTCCGGTACGCTGGGTTATGAGGCTGCCGATCAGATGAAAGCGCTGGGTATTGGTGTTTCTACGTCTGTCGGTATCGGCGGTGATCCGATCAACGGCAGCTCGCATCGCGACATTCTGGAACAATTCGAGCAAGACCCAGAAACCAAAGTGGTAATGATGATTGGTGAGATCGGTGGTCCGCAAGAAGTGGAAGCCGGTATTTTTGCCAAAGAACATATGAGCAAGCCCGTGGTTGCTTATATCGCCGGTCTGACAGCGCCTAAAGGTCGTCGCATGGGTCATGCCGGAGCGATTATTTCCTCTTCCGGTGAGTCCGCGGCCGAGAAAGTTGAAATGCTGAAAGAGCTGGGCGTAACCATTGCACCGACACCGGCCGCGATGGGTGAAACCGTTGCCAAGGTGCTGGCAAAGCTCTGATCGGCGGCACTTCTCCTCTCCTCGAAAAGCCCGCTGTCAGCGGGCTTTTTTATGTCGGCGGATGTCAAAAACTTTTTCAGCGATCACGCTAACTTATTGAGTCACTTTAGGTTACGCGCGTCAGTATCTGATCACAAAGCTAACAGGGTAAAATACTGCTGGTTTGCACCATATATTGTGCTAATATTGCCGCCTTTCCACTAGATACGGGGTCTTGAAAGAGCGTATCTGGTATCTGTTTTATGCTTGCTCCGATATCTCCAGATACCTGACAAGCAACACCGTTCAATATCACAAGGGAAAAACGAATGACCGCCAAACTGCAAGTAGTTGCTTCGCAAAACACAGACATTCCGCTACAAAGTGCTTCACTGGATATCTGGGACAGCAAGTACCGTTTAAAAACCAAGGATGGCCAGGCGGTCGACGCTAATATCGATGAAACCTATAAACGGGTTGCCAAAGCGCTGTCCAGTGTCGAAACCACCAAAGCCCTGCAGGATAAATATTACAAAGAGTTTTTATGGGCGTTGCGGAAAGGCGTGATTCCGGCGGGGCGGATTATTTCCAATGCCGGTGCTCTGGAGCATAAACCGGCTACTTCGACCATCAATTGCACCGTGTCGGGTATTATCGAAGATTCGATGGATGACATCTTGGGCAAAGTACATGAAGCCGGTTTAACCCTGAAAGCCGGTTGCGGTATCGGTTACGAATTTTCAACGCTGCGTCCGAAAGATGCTTATGTGTCAGGCGCCGGTGCTTATACCTCCGGGCCACTGTCGTTCATGGATATCTACGACAAAATGTGTTTTACCGTATCCTCAGCCGGTGGTCGCCGTGGTGCACAGATGGCTACTTTCGATGTCGCGCATCCCGATGTCGTCGATTTCATTCGTGCCAAACGTGAAGACGGCCGGCTGCGTCAGTTCAATCTGTCGTTGCTGATTACCCGTGAATTTGTCGAAGCCGTCAAAAACAATGGTCAGTGGGCGATGTCATTTCCGGTGACCGAGCGTGAAGTGCAGGCCGATCATCTGGATATCAACGACAGCAGCAAAATTGTCTGGCGCGATCTGCCCAACAAGAACGGCTATTTGGTCAATGACGATGGGCTGGTGGCTTGCCGGGTCAGTAAAGTCATGCCGGCCCGTCGCTTGTGGGACATCATCATGTCATCAACCTATGATTACGCCGAGCCGGGTTTCATCCTGATCGACAAAGTCAACGAAATGAATAACAACTGGTTCTGCGAGCATATTCGCGCGACCAATCCTTGTGGCGAACAGCCTTTGCCACCTTATGGCAGCTGTCTGCTGGGTTCGATCAATCTGACCCGTTTCGTCGATAAACCGTTTACTGCCGAAGCGCGTTTTGACTGGGACGAATACCGCAAGACCATCCGCATTTTTACCCGCATGCTGGATAATGTGGTGGAAATCAACGGCCTGCCGCTGGAAAAACAGCGGTATGAAATTACCAGCAAACGGCGTCATGGCATGGGTTATCTGGGACTGGGCTCTACTATCACCATGCTGGGTATGAAATATGGCGATGCAGAATCACTCGGCTTTACCGAGCAGGTAACCCAGGAGCTGGCGCTGGAGGGCTGGAAAACCGGTCTGGAACTGGCCAAAGAAAAAGGCCCGGCGCCCATCATGGAGCAACTGTTCAGCGTCACCGGTGAAATGCTGCATAAACGTCCGGAAATGAAAGCCGATGGCTACAAACTGGGCGATCAAGTACCGGGTCGGATTCTGCATGCCAAATACAGCCGTTACATGCAAAAAATCGCTCAGGAGCAACCGGAACTGGTGGCTGAGCTGGCCGAAGTCGGCAGCCGTTTTACCCATCACAGTTCGATTGCGCCGACCGGTACTATTTCGCTGTCCTTGGCCAATAATGCCAGTAACGGTATCGAGCCCAGTTTTGCCCATCACTATTCGCGTAACGTGATTCGTGAAGGTAAGAAAACCAAAGAAAAAATTGATGTTTTCTCGTTTGAACTACTGGCTTACCGGCATCTGGTCAATCCGCAGGCGATGCCGTATAGCGATGATCCAGCGCAGAAACTGCCGGATTATTTCATTGCTGCCGATGATATTACGCCCAAACAGCATGTCGATATTCAGGCTGCGGCACAAAAATGGATTGATTCATCGATCTCCAAAACCGCTAACGTACCGACCGATTATCCCTACGAAGATTTCAAGTCGATTTACGAATATGCCTACGATCAGGGTTTGAAAGGCTGCACCACTTTCCGCTTCAATCCCGAAGTGTTCCAGGGGGTTTTGGTTAAGGAATCCGATCTGGAAAATACCACGTACCAGTTCACTCTCGAAGACGGTCATGTGGTAGAGCTGAAAGGTAATGAAGAAGTCGAATACGATGGTGAAATCCACACCGCCGCCAATTTGTTTGATGCCTTGAAAGAAGGCTATTACGGCAAATTCTGAGTTTGCGCCCTGATTACGGATTGAATACGAGATTGCTATGACACTACATAAAATCAACCAAAAAATCGTCGGCTACAAAGTGCTGACTAAAGAAGCAGCGGAAACGGCCAGACAGGAAGCGGAAAAACCGTCACTGGAATCGATGCATGAAAATGTCGAACGCCCGGAGATGTTGCTGGGTTCGACTTATAAAATCAAAACCCCGCAATCGGAACACGCCTTGTACATCACCATTAATGACATGATTTTGAATCAGGGTACGGCGCACGAAGAACGTCGCCCTTACGAGATCTTCATTAACTCCAAAAATATGGAGCATTTTCAGTGGGTGCTGGCGCTGACCCGGGTTATTTCGGCGGTATTCCGTAAAGGCGGCGATGCCTGTTTTCTGGTCGAAGAGCTGAAAGCGGTATTTGATCCCCGTGGTGGCTATTTCAAAAAAGGCGGGGTGTTCATGCCGTCTCTGGTAGCGGAAATCGGTCATGCCATTGAGTCGCATCTGAAACACATCGGCATGATCAAGTCTGAACAGATGACCGATCACCAGAAACAATTTTTGGCTGAAAAACGCCGTGAATTCGAAGCCCATCACGGAGAAAGCGAAGGTCAGGCTTTTCCTGAAAAAGCCGTGTTATGCGTTAAATGCAGTACCAAAGCGATGGTGCTGATGGATGGTTGCATGACCTGTCTAAACTGCGGCGAGAGCAAATGCGGTTAAGAATTCTGATCGGTTTCTTCAGCTATCGATTGTGACGGGCTTGGATCGCCAAGCCCTTTACTGCGCAGCCCCGGACAAGCCACTGCCAGATACTGGCGACCGTTCCAGTATCGGCCACACATCAAGAGCGGCTTTTGGGAATCATGAGATACATCAGCTGCTTGTTCTTGATCCAGACCAGAATCCGGAACAGAAAAAACAAGCCCAGCATCAGGCTGTAAAACAGTGGCTCGGCCAGATTGCCTTTCAATTGCCAGAAATAGTGAATGATGGAAAAAATCGCGGCGGTATAAATCAGGCGATGAATTTTTTTCCAGTTTTTACCCAGTTTTTTCTTGGCGATTTTCGGCGATGAGATGGCCAGCACCAGCAGAATCAAATAACAGCCAACTCCAAACCAGATATACGTACTCTCCAGGATGTCGTTGATGATAATCGGCCACACCCAGGCGTTATCAACCCATAAGTACACCAACACATGCAGGCTGGCGTAGCCAAAACTGCACAGACCGAATAGTTGCCGGTAATCAGCCATGCCGCGCCAGCCGCTGATGGTCTGGATTGGCGTAATCGCCAGCGTGATCCACAAGAAGCGCAGCGACCAGTCGCCCAGCCGGATGTGCAGGGTCTGAATCGGATTGCCGCCCAGATTATTGAACAAAACATCCACCAGAATGCCGGCTAACGGCAGCCAGCAGAAAATATTGGCCATTTGCCAAGGATTGCGCAGGATGTTGTTCATCAAAAAAAGTGCCTTAAATCCATATCACTGTATAAACCGGCTACCTGCTCACCATAACCGTTGAATAATTCGGTAGGGCGCCGGGCAGTGAACAAATTGCTACCCAGCTGACGCTCACTGGCCTGACTCCAGCGGGGATGCTGGACATTGGGGTTAACGTTGGCATAAAAACCGTATTCCTGGGGAGCATACTGATTCCAGCTGGTAATCGGCGGCTTTTTGACCAGTTCGATTTTAACTATGGCTTTAATGCTCTTGAAACCGTATTT
>CAIUWU010000292.1 GCA_903902945.1 uncultured Pseudomonadota bacterium | reverse complement strand
TTTCAGTGCATTAATTGTTTCCAATATGTTTACAATTTTTGATCCTTAGGCTTGTGGCGCATCCAAGGACCGAGGGGTGTGGATGAGGCCTTAATTCTTGAAATAAGATATGAAAATCAAAAAATATCGTTTTATTAGCTAATTATTTTTCGTTAAAGTTTAACCGTGCTTCATAGCATGTCTCCTAGTAATGGATCGAGTAGCCCCCTAAAGCTCACTCAAGATAATGATCCTGTTCGTAGCGGAAGGTAATTTACTTCCGCTATTTTTTTGTCTGCTGCAACATGTGACAAATTGTCGCAGTTTTTTGTAGACATCAGCGGTTCAATCCAATAGAATGCGCCCACCTTAACAAAGCCCCTTGCTGGCTAAGTGCCGGTTTTTTAAGGTATGAGGGAGGAAAGCGGCCAAACCCGTTTTGGTAACAACAAAAACAATAACGCAATCTGTTAAAACTGCTGTTTCTGATAGCAGTCGTCCAAACCAAAAATAATAACAACGGACGGAGCCCGCTTTAAAGCGGGCTTTTTTATGCCTGAAGCTTTGGGCACATGATGGTCATGCGGTGGCTGGTTTATGATCGGACCAAATTTGGACAGCCTGAATAAAGGCCGCAAAATTAAGCGCTTAGCTGATTTATAAAAAAGAAACTCACAGCCTTGTCCACAGTTTTTGTGGATAAGTATTCAATTTTTTATTCACAACATTATGAACTTACTTGGTTTTAAATCCCGTTTGATAAAAATCGCGATCAAAGCGACTCCCAGTATCCTGATTATCTGGGTCGCCAATCTGATCCTCAAAGGTATTGCGCAGTTAACCGCATTCAACTTCGATCTCGAGAGTCGCAAATTGCATGTCCAGACCAGACTGTACGGTGAGGTCGACACCATTGATGTCTGGGTGGAAGATTTTATGGTAGTTACCGATGGAGAAAGTTATGAATTTCTGATTCGTCAGGCTAATTCTGATCGCCCCTGGTTGACCAATATCCTGGGCCTGATTGTCGGCAAAGCCTGGAAGATACCGGTGATTCCGCAATTAGCGCCGCATCTGGATCTGGTTGCCGAATTGCTGAAAGCGCCAGCGCCAGCAGTAGCCGCAGCCGCGACTCCGGCGGTCGAAGACGCTACTTTGTTGCCGGTCATGGACGAAGAACAACAGCAAGGCTAAAAACAGGGGTTTAATTGATGTTTCAACAGGGTTTAGGCGCTTCGTGGGGCGGCTAAATCCTGACCTGCATAATCGCTAGTGCATCAGGGATGCAATAAAATTTTCCTTACGCCGGCACCTGCCGCGGCCTGCAAGGCCATTTCAGCATCAGCCAGGGGATACAAACCGTCAATCAGGGTCTCAACTGGAACAGACTGAGTCTCCAGCACCCGTAAGGCATTGCTCAGCGAGCCGCAGCGTGAGCCGAGCAGGCTTAATTCGCCAACCACTATCTTGTTTAAATCAACAGGCTCCAGCGTTGAAACAGTACTTTTCAGTAGCAACGTGCCGCGCGGTCTGATAATCCGCAACGCCTGCCTGAAGCCTTCCGCTTGTCCGCTGGCATCGACCACATATTGAAACCGGTTGTCGCAGAGCTCTGTAATCAGGGCGGTTGGCAACTGCCATTGTGCAGGTAGCAGCAGCGAGCGGGCACTGCGTCCGATGACGATCACCTGATGACCGGCCAGAGACAAGGTTTTGGCAATCAACAGCCCCAGTTTTCCAGGGCCAAGCACTGCTATCGGCTGGTTTGCTGGCGCGGGTAGTTGTTCTAAGACTTTCAGCGCTGCCGCCAAGGGTTCGGCAAATACTGCTGCCGAATCATCGACCGCAGCCGGTACTTTGTACAGATTGGCAACCGGTAGCGTGAAGTAATCGGCAAATACACCATTGTAAGCGTGGATACCCAGTACTTTACGATTCAGGCAATGCTCGGCGCCTTGCTGTCGGCAGAGCTCACAATCACCGCAACCGATATTGATGCTGCCGACCACGCGCTGATTTAACCAGTGCCGGTGTCGAGCGCTGCCTACCGCCGCAACACTCCCGACAAATTCATGGCCGAGAATGCCGTTGAACTGCTTATAACCTTTGATCAGCTCAAGATCGGTCGCGCAGATGCCGGCCAGCTTTAAACGGATCAAGGCTTCATCGGCAGCCGGTTTCGGCAACGGCACATCGGCCCGTAACGCCAAGCCATGATTTAAAACCAGCGCTTGCATCAATGGGTTGCCTTGAGTCGGTGATAACGGCCCAGACCGAAAAAAACCAGTGCCATCGCCGTATAGCCCAGCACAAACGGCCAGGTGGAAGCAGGTCCATAGGCGTTGATGATGGCGCCGTTACTGATGCTGAAGCCATGCATCAGTCCGGTGGCGCTGACCAGTGCCGCTACCAGCGCCCAGAGCGCGGCTTGGCGGAAGTGTTTTTCTATCAGGCAGACGGTCATTGCTGACAGAATCATCGAGCTGAAAATAAAGCCCCGTTCCAGTGCAATCAGGCCGTTAATCGGCATTTGCAGACTTAACGCTTTTAAACCAACGGCTTCAATATGGGTTCCCGCAGCACGCAGGGTCGCTTCCAGTATCAGCAGTCCCCAGGCCGCCAGCGCCGGGAAAAAGCCAATCACAATTGCCGGCGCGTGATGCCGGGGCGTGACTTCAAAGGCTTGCGCGGTGATGGTAATTCCTATCCACAGCAGAATGGCCGCGCCGGCTTCAATCGGCACCAGGGTAGACACCAGTCCCACCAGACCCAGCAAGCACAGAATGCTGATGACGATGCCATTGGCAATCGAATAACCGGCACCGGCGCCCATCTGCTTCCAGCCGGGATGACCAATATAAATGGTAGTGGGAAACACACTGCCAAAACAGGCGGCGGCTATGGTGCCTATGCCGTTGACTGCCAGTGAGCTTTTAACCGGAAAGGTATCACCGGCGGCTTCGGCGCTTTCCAGATTCTGTAGCGACCCTAACAGATTCAGCAAGCCCATTGGTACGATGACCGGCAAGTAATCGATTAAATGCCGGGAAAAAGTGGTTGCCAGCATTGCGCTGATGGAGGGCTGCGGTAGTTGTAATTGCAGATGCAGATTAGCGGAGAGGGTGGTGAGGTCGACCCGGCCAATAGCCCACGCCAGAGCGGTGCCCGAGACCACGGCAACCAGACCGGCCGGAATATCCTTGGGTAGCGATAAATGACCGATATACTGAGCCAGTATCAAGGCCAGCGGTAAAAATCCCACCAGCGGATCGGCAAAAATCCGGAAGCAGTAATCCATCGAAATAAAAGTAATCGCGATGCCGGCTAGCGTAGACAGCAAGGCGGCGCGGGGCGTGATTTGTTTAACCAGTCCAGCAATAAAGGCGCCCGCCAGTTCGATCAGCCCCGAACCCAGACAAGCCGCCAGGCCCACTTGCCACGCCAGTTCGACATCGTGGGTCTGATCGAGTACCGGTTTCATCACAAATAAAATGAATGCAAACAGCGAAACGGTGTTGACCCCATACGGTAAGGCGGTGACATGAGCTTGCCCGGTTGTTAAGGCCAGATTGCGCGCCTGCCAGCCGTAAAACAGGTTGCCGGCCAGCAGGCTGACGGCGACACCGGGCAAAATCCGTCCAAAAATCATTTCATCAGGCATCTGCAGCACTGTGCCGCATAACAACACGATTAGAATCAGTTGAATCAGATTGTCGATAAACAGGCCAAAGAAGCCATCGAGGTCGCCTTTACGCCACCAGCTAAAATGATTGTCCATTTACGATTCCTCGAAGATTGGCGCAGATCAGTGCAATTTGAAATCTGATCAAGTACTTAATTGACAGCATTATTGTTTAGCAGAATGGTTTGACGCTGGTAAGCCTTATCAGGGGTGTGACTGGTGTGTTTTCGGGTTTTTCATCTGCGGCGAGGCTGTCGGGCACTGCTTTGCCTGATATGGGTTTGATGATGTATTTCATAAGACTTTATTTTTCACTGGGGAGATGGCTGAGGCGACACTATATCAATTGGATTGACAGCTGTTAAACATTGTAGGGCTGATGTGCTGGCTAGCGTTGTCATTTAGCGGCTTGGGGCGGTTATCAATTTTGAAAGTCGCGGTAAGCTGCCAGGCTGTTTATTGATCAGGAGAATCTGAATGAGCAGGGCGAGTACACGAAAAATAAATCCGGCCAAGCTGTTGCTGAGCAAATGGACTGCGGTAAAACCGCTTAATAAAGAAAAGCATTTTATGGTAGTGAAGCTATTAGAGCCGGAAACACCCGAGGCCAGACTGGAGTTTGTCGAACTGGAAGCGGTTTACAGTAAGCGAATTATGACAATCAACTGGCGTGAGCTGACTAATGCCGATCTGTGGTTACAAGGATGGCAATGAAGTAACCGGCTGTCACTGTTAGTAATCAATAACTTCATGGTTATCAGTATCTGGCAGGGGTGGTGTTCGGCATGGGGGTATATCCGCGATGGTGGGCGCCTGATCAGGTCGGCGAATCATTGAGCGGTATTGCCAAGTTTATACTGGCTTATCAAATGATCTTCCGAGAGAATTGGGGGTGGCTGTTGATCATTATCGAAATCAGAACGGTTGGGTTAGTGGCAGAAGCTGGATTGATCGTGCTGACATCAATTCGATCAATCCAGCATTTTGGTCGGTAAAAAAGCCGTTTAACGTATCGAGGATTTTGGCTGATTCA
>CAIUWU010000291.1 GCA_903902945.1 uncultured Pseudomonadota bacterium | reverse complement strand
TCGAAGCCCTGTGGCAGGACGGTAGCCTGCTGCCCATATTGCAACAAGCGGTTGCGGTTGAAGATCAACAGCCGGCCAGCCTCAGTCACTCTGAAGTAGAGCGGCTGATTGGCAGCGTCTATCCGGATGCGGTGATTATGATCGAAGGGCAGGGCTGCGATCTGAGTCTTACCGTGATCAGCGCACAGTTTGCCGGATTGAGTCTGGTCAAACAGCATCAGGGGGTAATGCAGTGTCTTGGCGAAGCACTGGCCTCCGGTCGTTTGCATGCTTTGAGTGTCAAAACCCATACCCCGGAACAGTGGCAAGCCCGTCAGGCTGGGGCTGGATCCGGATTGTTACAAATTCAAATCTAAAGCGTCTGGCAGGAGTAAGCATCATGGCAAAAGTAGGGGTGTTTTTTGGGACTGATACCGGCAATACGCGCAAAATCGCAAAACAGATTGCCCAGCAATTGGCGCCAGTGGTGACCGAAAAACCGGTCAATATCAGGAATGCCAGCGTTGAAGATTTGCAGGCCTACGATGTGCTGATTATCGGTACGCCGACTTATGGCGAGGGACAGTTACCAGGTCTGGAAGCCGGAACCTCCACCGAAAGCTGGGACGAATTTCTGCCCACGCTGGCCGGTGCCGACTTTTCCGCTCAGACCATTGCTTTGTATGGTCTGGGTGACCAGATTGGCTATCCGGGAAATTTTGTCGATGCCCTGGGAATCTTGTATGACGCATTTGCCGATTGCGGCGCCAATTTCATTGGTTTTACCGGTTCTGAGTCTTATGCATTTCAACGGTCACGGGCCCTGGTTGGCGAGCAGTTTGTCGGTCTGGTGCTGGATGAAGACAATCAGAAAGAACTGACCCCGACTCGTCTCAGTGATTGGCTGACAGCGATCAGTGCCGCCTGGAGCTCGTGATGCTCAGTGCCGAGGCGGTCGTGATCCGGGTCAGCGCCGGTAGGGTCTGGATCAGGCGGGCAGCAGCCGGCGCTTGCGCTGGCTGTATTCAGCAGAGTCAGTGCAGTTCGGCGACGCTGGGCAAATTATTACCTGCCCGTGAGTTTGCCGTCGATTGCAATTTGTTACTGCTGCCCGGCGATACGGTAACGGTAGTGATTGACGACCGTCATCTGCTGCAAACCGCCCTGTTACTGTATCTGTTGCCGCTGCTGGTCACGCTGCTGGTAGTCGGCACGGTTGACGGTCTGATAACCGATTGCTGCAATCCCTGGGTTTTACCGGCACTGGCGTTGATTATGCTGTTGGGCTGTTTCTGGCTGATCCACCGGTTGCAGTGGCTGATATTAGCGGTGCTGGGCAGCCCGCCACAGATCATCAGCAAGACCTCGGCGTGCCGGTCCGGGTTATAGCGGGTTATAGCCGGTCGGCCAGTAACTGCAGCGGATGTAATACTTTTAAGCTGCTGTCGGTCTGACTGGCATTTAGATAATAGCGACAGGCGAAATTGCTGCTGACGATCAGGTCGGCGCCACTATTGCTTAGTTGCTGTTGTTTACGTCGCCGCAGTTTGTCGGCGGTTTCAGGATGACTGAGCATATAACTGCCGCCGGCACCGCAACAGATGGTATTTTCGGAAACAGCTGTCAGTTGAAGATGGGGGATTTTACCTAGCAGCAGATACAGATTGTGCTGGTTTTTCAGGACATGACGCTGACTGCAAGGTTCATGAACCGCGACGGTCAGATTCGATGCCGCCAGTCTCAGCTGATCCGGCCAATGTTGCAGCAAAAAGTCATTGATGTCATACAGATGCCGCAACAACCAGCCCGAGGTTTCGGTGTCCGGTGCCAACTGTTCAGACAGCATGGCACCACAGCCGCTGGCGCTATACAGCACGGCGGTTACTTCCAGGTTGTAGAAAACCTCGGCATTTTTGGCCAGTAGCGCTTGCGGATTGCGGCCATGATGCTGATGTATAGCGCCGCAACAGACCTGATCGTGAGGAATGACTACTTCGTATCCCAGAGCATTCAACAGTTTGATGGCTGCCAGTTGTACCGGCCGGTCAAAGTGTTCGGCCAGACAGCCGGTGAATAAAGCCACTCTGCCGCGCAGTCTGGATTTTTTTATCGGATACAAACGATGTAACGGACTCAGGCTGGGACTTTGCAGCAGCGCTTCGGCCTCGGCCAGTCCGAGTTTTTTCAGTAAACCGCTGGCGCGTATCGGTTGTTGCAAACCGGTACGCAAATACAGGGTCAGCAGCGGCAACAGGGTTTGCCGCCAGTGTTTGTGGTCAATCAGGGCAAAGCCCATCCGGCTTGTCCAGCTGGCTTGGCTGGGGGCTAATTGGTTTTGGGCCTGATCGAAAGCGGCAGCATAAGCCATTTGACTGGGACAAACGGTTTCACAGGCCCGACACTGCAGACAATTAGCGAGATGTTGTTGCTCTGCGCCTGTCAGTACTTGCTGTTCGGACAACACTTTTCGCAGCGACTGTACCCGGCTGCGGGGCGATTCCGGTTCTGATTGCGACAGCAAATAAGTCGGACAACTGTTGACACACAGCCCGCAGCGCATGCAGTCCTGCCGGCTCGGTAATCTGGCATCAGAGCAGGGCGCTGGTTCGGCAGTTTCGAAGTCAAGGCTGTCGTAATCAAACATAGCGGTTTTAGTTTGGCTGAGGCTTAAAGTTTAAAGAGCGGCGATTCGGTAACGGACGCTGTCGGCAAAAATTTTCATGCCGCCGCCCTGGGCTACCGTATCCTGCAGGCGCTGGTGGTCAAGAATTTCAATGCCGGCCAGATAATCAATGCCAAATTGCCGCCAGTCGGTTAACCAGGGCAGACTGGGGCCCATCAACACCGTTTTGGCGTCAGCGGATAATTCTGCCAGTCTGGGCAAGGTTTTGTTGGCTATCGAACTGGCGGTCAGAAATACCCAGTCGGCTTCAGGCAATATGAATTCACAGGCGCTGTCTGGCAGATCGCCGGCTTGTAATTGTCGTTCGAGAATGCTGAGTTCCATCTGGTTCTGATAGTGTTCGATGCCGGGATAATGCCCGATCACCGCCACTTTCTGCTCGCGGAGTTGTGGCAGCAGGAAATCGAAAACCGCCAGATTACCTGCAGGCAGCGAGATCGGATGCAGTGATTCGGGCAGCGGGCGGCTATTGATATTGCTATTGATCGCCGCCAAGGCAACGGCGGCCTGATGCGGATCCCAGCTATAAATCCAGGAGCCGAGTTGCATGTCGGTTTTGCCGGTCAGTTCGCCTGACCAGCTCAGATTGCGCGGATACAAACCGGGACTCATCGCGAGTCCCACACCGGAAGCCGCATTGGTGCGGCACAGCGTCCAGACCGCACCGATCAGCAATTGCTCAACCATCGCCGGCGCCGAACAATGGTCCAAAAGCATTTGATAAATCAGCTGCGGATGACTCATGATTCTTCCGGTCCGGGCAGTTCCAGCAGTTTGGCTTCACTTTTCAGATTATCGATGTGCCCCCAGACGCTGATCGCCTCAATGAATAAATCCGGGCGTCTGGGATGATTTTGCACTATATCGTATTCAGCATAACAACTGCCGTCGCTATTGAACTGAATCTGGCCGGTACGCTGTCGTTTAGGGTTAAACCAGTAACCAACCAGATTCTGCTGCTGGGTATACGGGTCGGTAACCAGGGTAAATTCGGCACTGCTGAAACGGGGGGCGATCACCGATTGTGTATCTGTCAGTTCCAGTTTGTCGATATTGCTGCGGATCTGTTCACAGATTAACCGGCCAAATTCCATCTGTGCAGCCAGCAGTTTTTCAATGGCATTGGACACGATTAGCTCCGCTTCTCAAACTTGAATCCGGCCATTACCAGATTTCAGACGAGGCTTGCAGTTGTTCTACCACCTCGCCGCCCAGTAAATGCTGATCAATGATGGTCGTAACATCGTCTTTGCTGATGCGTGCATACAAAACGCCTTCCGGATAAACCAGCACACTGGGCCCTAGTGTGCAAGGTCCCAGACAGCCGGTATTGGTCAGGGCGATTTTGTCGAACAGATTGCGGTTTTGAATTTGATTGATGAATTCATTAATTACTTCAGCACTGCCATTGGCAGCGCAGGAGCCGCGGGGATGTCCCTGCGGGCGATTCTGGGTACAGATAAAAACGTGTTTTTGCGGACGCGGCATTTTAGTGCTCCTGTTGACTGACAAATCAGCAACCCAAGCCGGCAGAGAGCCGGCTCAGGCGGCCTGTTTGGGTTGATGAGTGAAACAGTTTTTCGGACAGACTTTCGAGCAGGCTTCGCAGCCTATGCAGTCGTCCGGGTTTTTAAGGTTCATTACCATGCTGTTGTCGTCATCTTCGAAATCGGCGTAGTCATCGTCAAAAGCTTCGTCCAGTTCCAGATCATCTTTATCGACCAGATCGAACACATCGCGCGGGCAGACCTTGAAACAGCGGCCGCAGCCGATGCAAGTGCGCTGGTTGAGATGACTGACGAAAGCCGGTGTCCATTCACTGCCGCCAAAGGTCGTGCCGGTTATCAATTTGCTCATGAAGATTCCTCAAACGGTTGCGCGGCTGGCTGCCTGAAATTTCTGATTGGCCTGATCCCAGGCCTGGCAAGCATCAAAGGTTTTTTGTGCGGTTGCCATGAGTTCCAGATAGGCATCCGGTAGGCGATCTTCGATCAAATCATGTAATTCCATTGCCGCTTCACCAGCTAGACGCTTGGTTTTTTTGACGTCTTTTTCCAGTTGTTTCAGTGTGTCTTGATCCATATACCACCTCAGGATTCTGCGACGACTCTGAACTGGTCAATCAGGCCGATTGCCTTTTCAACCACGCTTTCGGTTTTGGTGGACAGATCTTCCAGGCTGGGAAAGCCAAAGCGATGCACATCACGCAGGATTTTATCGACCACGATCAGTTTGCCGACGATGACCAGAGCCCGGCCAAAACCTTCGTGAGAAATATTGATAATCGGTACCGCCATCAGGCCGGACTGTTTTTCGATCAGCGAGGCAATCGCGTTGTAATAAGCTTTGACTCTGGCTAGGGTGGTTTCATCGGGATCACCGACGATAGGAATTTCCCGCTTGCGTTCTTTGCTAAGTACCAGCGGATCGATGATTTTTTCCACCGGCCAGCCCTGATAATTGTCATAAGTGTCCAGTGCACGCAGCTGTTTCAGCATTTCGGACACGACATCCGAGGCCAGATAAGGATCATCGGCCTGGATGAGAAGAGGGGTTTCGCTCATGATGTTCTCCTGTTCGGTTTAAAGTTGGCAGACAGCTTGTGCTGTCATTCATCCCAGTTTTCTTCCGCCATCTGGCTGAAACGGTTGGGGTCGGGCGATTGATGCTGGGCTATGGCTTTGGCCAGCCAGCTAGAAGGGCCGGATTGCATTTCCTGTTGTAAATCGGTCAACAATTCGGTGATAAGGCTGCCTTCATGGACTTTGATCGGCTGTATTTTTCGGTCAACCAGCTGTTTGATTGCCGAGGCACCGATGGCCTGACAATAAACCGCCGCGCAGCCTGCCAGTAATTGAATCTTCACCGACAGCTTGGCCTCATTGCCGTCCTGGGCCAGCTCGCCAAACTGGGCGGCTTCCAGCAGTTCGTAGTGATCAGGATCAACCGCATAAATGGCAAAGGCTTTGGCAGAACCAAAATGCTGATTAACCTGAATCATGTTGTCACTGGCAAAGGCAACTTTAATCGCAGTATCCATAGCTAAACTCTGTGAGGGTTGGTGTAACACCTGCATTCGACGGGTTAATGACATAAAGCAGGGCGCGCTAGTTCGGTTTCAGGTTTCTGTGCATAGGCAGATCGATATATCTCAATGTCCTGATGGGCGAAGTGGATGACCAGATTAGCCAGATCAAACAGGGTCTGCCGGCTGCCGTGATAGCCGATCCAAGTTTTCTGGTAGCCACCGATCTGGTCATAAAGCGGAAAACCGCTGCGTAGCAGCGGAATCGACAAGCGTTCGGCGCTGGCCAGGGCATGTGAATTGCCGATCAGTAATTGGGCGTCATGCTCTCTGGCCAGCTGTTCGAGGTCTTCCAGATCGCCGATTTTGATGGTGTCCAGATTGATAGCTGACAGACTCGGGCTATTACTGGCACTGACGGCGGCCACTATCTCGGCGCCCATGCTTTGCAACAGATCGATAAAGGCGTGTAAGTGGTCGGGATCGGCGGCAATTGCTACCCGTAACTGACCGAGCATGAAATGGGTGTCGAGCATGGCATCCTGTAATTGGGCGCGCTGACGTTCTATGCGCGGTGGTACTGGCTGAGCGCTGATTTCAGCCAGTTGCAGTATTAGGTTGTCGTTGGCTTCCAGACCATAAAGATGAGAAAAATAATGACTGGGAACGCCGGTTTTTTCCTGCAACAGTTCACCGCTTTTTTGTAAGGCATCGCCGATGACCAAGGTGGCACAGGCTTCGCCGAGGCTGCGTAATTCGGATATCAGCGTGCCGCCGGTGGTCACTGGCGAGAAATCGGCCTCCGTCAGGCAGCCATCCAAGGATTCCGATAGATCGGGTATTAACAGCGGACGCAGATTGAAGGCTTCGATCAGTTGTTTCAGCGCGTCGAGATCACCGGGTGTCAGCATGGCGCTGGCTAGAACATTGACTTGGCGTTTGCGGCTGCCAGGAACAGTACCGGCGCTGCGGGCATCGGGTACCAGGGCTTTGATGATTTCATAAACCGTAGCCGCATAACCGCTTTCCACACAGCCGCTGAAGTCTGGGGTATTGACAGCAACCACCGCTACCCGGTCAAACTGAGGGTAGCGGTCGCGAAACTGTTTGATATTGCGCTGAACATCGCAGCCCTGGGTCTCTGCCAGTCCGGTAGTCAGTACCGTAATCAGCTCGGGACTGGATTTTTCGGCGATGGTTCTGAGTGCCTCGATTACATTTTCATCCGCCCCCATGATGGCGCTGGATTGATCCATGGCTGTCGATTGCAGCGGGATAGGTTCACGAAAGTGGCGAACGAAGAACACTTTGGCAAATGCGGTGCAACCTTGTGATCCATGCAGCAAAGGCATGGCGCGGTCGAAACCCAGACAGGCCAACGAGCCACCGACCGGCTGACTGGCTTTGAGTGGATTAACCGACAGCGCCTTATTACGTTTGATGATATTGGCCATATTAGGCAAGTCCGGTGTGAATGGCTGAAATGGGTGCTGTTTGTTGTGATCTGATTGGCTTGCCATGCCAAGGCGCTGGTCGGCGTGCCGCAGACCACACCGGACTTTCCAGTGTCAATGCCAGTTGTCTGACCAGTTCCAGCATGCCTTGATAGCCTTCGTATCCGAATTCGCGTTCCTGATTGATATCGAGAAAAGGAATTCGCGCTTTTAAGGCGGTGTACATATTGCGGCCTCCGGCGATCAGAATGTCGGCCTGATAGTCATGCACCACTTTTAATAAGGCGCGGGGGCTGCCATCTTCGATCATCAGCGTGTTGTCGCCCATCAGCTCACGAATCCGGGCTTTATCTTCTTCGGTGGATTTTTTGGTGCCAGTGGCAACTACTACCATACCCAGATCTTGTAAGGCGGAGATGACCGACCAGCTTTTTACGCCACCGGTAAACAGGAGCACCCGTTTGCCGGCCAGTCGCGATTTCCAGGGAGCCAGTGCGGTGCGAATCCGCTGCTCTTCGCGCTGGATAATCGCTTCGGTTCTGGCGCTTAAATCCTGATCGTTGAGTTGCCGGGCGAAATCGCGCAGTGCCTGACTGGTATCGGTAATGCCGTAGAAACTGCCTTCAAACCAGGGGGTGCCAAATTTTTGTTGCAGGCGGCGGGCGACATTCACCATGGCTTTGGAACACACCATCATATTGACTTCGGCTTTGTGCATGGTCTGCACTTCGCGAAACCGGGCATCGCCGGATAAGGTACACAACACTCGCAAGCCCATTTCATCTAGTAACGGCAGGACATGCCAGAATTCACCGGCGATGTTGTATTCACCGATCAGATTGACATCGTGGATCCTGAAGCCGGGACGTTCGGCGTCTGCTGGCAGAGGATCGGGCTCGCGGCTGCCAACCACATGCGTCACCATCGCATCACCGGCAATCCGGTTGCCCAGATTTTTGGTGCCGTAAAAACCGGCACAGTCAACCGGAATCACCGGTACCTGCCAGTGTTCGCTGGCAGACTGGCAAACTGCGTTCAGGTCATCGCCGATCAGAGCCGGCACACAGGTGTTGTAAACGAATACCGCAGGTGGCTGATAAGTTTCGATCGCCTGTTTGATGGCGTGAAACAGCCGTTTTTCGCTGCGACCCATGACAATATCCTGCTCGGTCAGGTCGGTAGTCATGCCGGTCCTGTACAGATCGGCACCTGAGGAACGGGTGCCACGGTTATCCCAGGAACTACCGGCGCAGGCTATCGGGCCGTGAACGATATGGGCGACATCGGCAATCGGTAACAGGGCGATTTGCGCACCATCGAAAGCACAGCCGCCGGCAGAGGCGCCTGGTTTGGGTTTGGCACAGCCGGATTTTTCCTTTTTGTTATGTTCACAAGCCGGTTCATCTAACAGCTCTGCAATGTCTTTAGTCGATTTCATGGGGCTACCTCGGTCTTTGCAAGAATACAAAGCAACCGGTATGCCATTTTTAACTAATTGAAAATCAATGGTTTATTTTGTCGGGGTTTGTCGTAAAACCGACAAATAGCCTAATTTGTGTCGTGATGGTCATCCAGCGCGACTGACAAAACTAGTACTCGGTACGGCAGCGGCCAGGCAGAGGGCCTGCTAATTGGTGATCAGCCGGGGTCGCTTAACTAGGTCGGGTAGTGGTCATCGACAGGCTAACAGTCAGGTCGGCGAATTTGCTGATAGGGGTGAGGCGAAAATCGAAAGGGCGCTGACGGGTAAGTCCCGTCAGCGCGAATCCACTTATTTCAGGGCGTCTGAATAACCCATGTCATAAGTTGGAATGTGTTTGTCGAGCCAGCCTTTAACCAGTTGACCGACGTCTTCGGTCACTTCGGCATTGCCGGCATGGAAGTTTTTTTGCAAATCGGCACAGATGCCAACCAAGGCGTCATGTTCGGCTTTGTGACGCTCATAACCGCCAAAATTTTTGGCCAGCATTTCCTTTTCTTCATGAGCAAAGTGATCGACAACATAAGCGATCAAGGCATCCAGTGAAGCACCGACAGTTGCACGAGGTGCGCCGCTGGTGGCTTCGTCATACAGTTTGTTCAGCAGATCGAATAAAGTTTTATGTTCTTCATCGGCAAATCCAACGTTGGTTCCGTATTGTTCAGCAGTCCAGGTAATTAATGCCATAAGTCACCTCATGTTGTCGTTGTTTAGGAGGTGGCTATTTTTCACACAAAATCGGATTTATTGTTGATGTATATCAATGATTTACCGCTTAAAAAAATCCTGTGATAGATGTCTACAGTGTTTGTGAGTCCGGGTTAGAGGCTTTGACTGCAGCCAGACAGGGGGCCGCCGTTTAATCATGTGCGGCAAAACGTTTACGCTGTTCGGCACTGCGGCCGAGAGCTTTAGCCATCCAGGGGGGCGCGCTATCAAACACCTGCTGGAATTCAGTTAGCTTGTCAATCGCATCGATGACCTCCGGCACTTTGATCGGATAGATATCAGCCCGGATGACTTTAGCCGCTGCCGGGCCCCCAATCGACTGTACGAACAACACATGACAGTCTTCGATCAAATTAGCCCGGAACAGATTGCGGTCCTCGGCGCTATCGGCTTCGATAGTCGAGCGAATGTCAATCAGCCGGTAATCGTGGCGCGATAGCTGATAAACCAGAAAGCGGATACAGGAGCCAAAATGGCCATTCAGCAATGAGCCGCTGTTGGATGCGACCGCGATCCGGATCGATTCCGGCAGATCACCATCCTTGTAAGGCTGGATTTCCGGCAGATCTTCATCACCTTGTTCTTCGCCCCACAAATAGCGTACCGCCAGCTTGATGTTCTCAAGACCTATGCCGATGTCCTCGCCATCTTCTTCGCCATCGAGACTGCCGATGCCGGTTTTAAGATTAGTAACGGTAATCGCTTTTAGTTTTTCATCATTCAGCGGTGAACCGACTTTTTCATGCAGAATGCCAAGCAGTTTGGGGACATCGACCCCAGGTAAAACTCTGGCCGCCAAGGCAATGCGCAAGGCGACTTCTCTGGATAACTGGTTCATAAATCACCTATCAATCAGAATGGGAGTGCCAGCCGGCATAGCCGCCGGCGAGACTGTAAACCTGCTGGAAGCCAAAATCGCCAAACATTGCCGCGACATGCTCACTGGCATGGCCGTAGTAACAGTAAAACAGCAATGGTCGTTGTTTATTGGCGCTGGTCAGCAGTTTGTCGAGTAATTGCTGATGCACATGCAGTGCATTGTCGATATGACCGGCCCGGTAATCTTTCAAGTCGCGACAATCGAGAATCAGTGTCTCAGGGCCCTGGACTAGTGCCAGGGCTTCCTTCGCCGATACGGTTTGAAACTGACCCATGACCATCAGACCGGCCCTACCGCCGCTTCTTTTTTAACGACGAAAGTGGTGCCGAGTGCCGCTTCAAAGCTTGTCGGGTCGGTTTTGATCTTGTAAGTTTTAGCGCTTTCGTAACAGGTTAATACCTTATCTTCGGCAGATTGGCCTTTCAGGTCGGCTTTTTCGATATAGAGCAGATCCAGGGTTTCATTCCAGACCATGCCATCTTTATAGGGTAGAAAATTGAAGGTAATGCCGTCGAGGGTGATCAGTAACGGTTTGGCAATATTTTCGACAAAGAACAAGGTAACAGTCTGGCTGTTGAGTGCCGCACGGTATTTTTCGATGAAAATTGGAACCTGCTGTAACTCGGAAAACAGGCCATTGACAAAAATAAACTGCTCGCTGTCAGCCAGAATCGCGGTTTGATGCAGCAATAATTCTGGTGGTTTACGGTCGATACTGGAGCCTTCACGGAAAGCGCCCTGAATCAACACCAGATCACCCCGATAAGCGCTGACGCCCGGTGTGCTGGTGGGTCCCAGTACCGAGGTAATGAATGTCAGTCCTTGTTGGTCAATGTTTTCGAGTAGCATCTCAAGTCTCCTGATGGAAAGTAGTGGTTCAGATATCGACCCGGCGGCGTTGTACCTGCTGCGGATCCGCGGTGATTTTTCGGTAAATTTCAACCCGGTCGCCTTCTTTGACCGGGGTATCGAGTTTGGCCAGCTTGCCGAATATCCCTACTTTTTGACTGTCGAGATCAATGTGGGGATAGAGTTTTAGAATGCCGGAGACAGCAATTGCTTGTGCAACGGTACTGCCGTCGGGTACTTCCAGTCGCAGCCAGAGTTGTCTTTCGGCTTCCGCATAACATACGCCGACGTTCATGACACTGCTCCGGCGCTTTGCAGTTGAGCATGGATAGCGAGCTTGCGGTTTGCCAGTTTCAGATCGATCAGCCGTTTTCCGGCAACCATGAAGCCCAGCATAATGAATCCGCCTGGCGGCAGAATCATGATCAGAAACCCCTGGTAGTCAGGGATCACGGTGGTTTCCATGAAGCGAAAGCTTTCGCCGAGTAAAACCGAGGCATTCATGAACAGACTGCCGCTACCAATGATTTCCCGGCCGGCTCCCAAGGTAACCATAGCCAAGGTAAAACCGGCGCCCATCATCAGGCCGTCCCACAGCGAGGGCAGTAGTGGCTGTTTCGACGCAAACGATTCAGCCCGGCCCAAAATCACGCAGTTGGTGACAATCAATGGAATGAACAGCCCCAGGACTTTGTGTAATTCATGCATCCAGGCGTTCAGCAGCAGATCGACCAGGGTGACCAAGACTGCAATTAACAGCACAAACACCGGAATCCGGATTTCACCCGGAATCAGATGGCGGCTGGCGGAAACGATGGCATTCGAGGCCACCATTACCACCATGGTTGCCAATCCCATACCCAGGCCATTGGTCGCGGTACCGGTGACGGCCAGTAACGGACATAAAGCCAGATTCTGGCTTAACACCACGTTGTTATGCCAGAGGCCGTCGGCAGCGATTTTGCGATAAGGCGCAGATAACAGGATCGATAGTTTCATGACAATATCTCCGAGTTGATGCGGGTAATGCTGACAATACGGTTCATGGTGCCGGCAGGTTTGCTGCGCGGCTCAGTTCGGCTTGATGAGACTGATAGAACACCAAGCCGCGCTTGATCGCCTGGACTACCTTGCGCGGCGTAATGGTAGCGCCGGCGAATTGATCGAAAACCCCGCCGTCTTTTTTGACATTCCATAGCTCCAGGCTCAGATTGCTCAGGGATTTGCCTTCAAATTCCAGCACCCATTTAGATTTGCTGATTTCAATTTTGTCGCCCAGACCGGGGGTTTCAGTATGGGAAATAATCCTGACCCCCAGAATTTCACCATCGCTGGCCAGACCCATTACCAATGTAATCGGGCCGGCATAGCCGTCAGGGGCGATAAACTTGAAACAGACCGCACTGAGCTGGCCTTGTTTTCTGGCCAGATAAATCCGGGTTTCTGCTGCCCCCAGACCGGCGCCGGTCGAATCCACCGTGATACTGCTGCTAAGCAGATCATTGTCATAGCGGTCAGCTGGAATCACCTCTTCAAGACTGGTTTTCAAGTCATCTTCCAGCCGGCTTTGAATCACGCTGCGGGTCGACAAATCTGCCAGTCCCAGTAATAAAGCCGATAACAGCGCAAATCCCCCCAGCACAGCGGCCTGATAGCGAATTTGCGGTCGCAGTTGTGCCAGGTGATCCGGTTGTAACCAGGTTGCCAACTGTTGTCTGCCAGTTTGCAGTCGGTGCCACAGGCGTTGTAATACGGGTTTCAGAAGATCGGCGCTGATCGTCATGGTCAGTTACTCCGTTTGGCCCAGATCAAGCGGCTTGCCATTGCGATACCGGCCATAAATGCGGGGCTTGATGTAATGATCTATGACCGGGGTGAGGGCGTTCATCAGCAAGATTGCAAAGCCGGTACCCTCCGGGTAACCGCCCCAGGAACGGATCACAAAAATCAATAAACCGCAGCCGGCGCCAAATATCAGTTGTCCGAGGCGGGTGTTGGGTGAGGTGACATAATCAGTGGCAATAAAAAACGCCACCAGCATCAGTGCGCCCGAATTGAGATGCACCCAGACCGATAAAAAATGCTGCGGATCAATCCAGTGAGATAACAGTGCCAGCACACTGAGGGTGCCTAGCAATGCTGCCGGTGTGTACCACTGAATGACGCCCTGACGCCATAACCACAGACCCGAGGCCAGTAGTAGCAGGCTGGAAGTTTCGCCAAGACTGCCGCGTTCCCAACCCAGCAAGGCCAGCCAGCCCGAGTAGTCATAAAGAATGCCGGGTAGTGTCTGATTCAGGGAAAAGCCGGTTTTGACGCTGCCCAGTGTGGTGGCGCCGCTGACGGCATCAGGATTGGCGACTCCCGAGATGATGATTGCCAAACTATCGATTGGTCCGGGGCCCAGCAGGATCAGACCGGGATTGACCCAAGTGGTCATTTCAACCGGGAATGAAATCAGCAAGGCCACTCTGGCCAGCATGGCCGGATTGAACGGGTTTTGTCCCAGACCACCGTAAACCTGCTTGCCTAGTACGATGGCGATTGCCGAACCCAATATCGCTATCCACCAAGGGGCCCAGGCCGGTAAGGACAGTGCTACCAGTAGGCCGGTTAACAGCGCAGAGCCATCGGCCAGATAATGACCCGGTTTCAAGCCGCGGCATTGCAGGCAAACGGCCTCAAAGGCCAGTGCCGATCCGACCGAAATCAGACACAGATACAGGGCCGGCCAGCCGAAAATCACAATGCCGAATCCGGTTGCCGGCAGCAAGGCAAGTATGACTTTGCGCATGATCTGATTGGTGCTGTTGCTGTTGCTGGCGGCAATATGCGGACCGCTAATCGCAGTGTTATTCATTAGTTGACCTCGTGAGCGGAATTGGCAGCAGTGGCAGTGGCGGCTTCCAGTTCGCGGGCCCGTGCTGCACGGGCTTCCATGGTGCGTTGTGCTTCTAGATCGGCTTCCTGGCGAATACGTGCCATACGCTGTTGACGGTCTTCGGCCAGGCGTTTGGTTTGTTCTGCCTTATGCGCCTGACGCTGGCGTTTGAATAATTCACCGCTGGCAAATTTGAAATAATGCACCAGAGGAATATTGGAGGGACAGACGTAAGAACAGCTGCCGCAATTGATGCAATCTTTAAGGCCTAAATCGACTGCGGCCTCCAGTTGGTTGACGCGAATCCGGCTGGCCATTTCCAGCGGCAACAGCCCGACCGGACAGGCCTCGACACACTGCGAACAGCGAATGCAGGGCTGTACTTCCGGTTCGGCAATATCCTGATGCGATAGTGCCAGAATGCCATTACAGGCTTTTACCACCGGTACTTCACTAAGCGGCAGCGCGTCGCCCATCATCGGTCCGCCGATGATCAGGCGCGCGGTCTGTTGGCTATCTGCCTGGCAAAAATCAAGCAGTTCCGAGATCAGCGTGCCGATCAGCACTTCAATGTTTTGCGGTTTGCCAACGGCACTACCCGCGACGGTCACCACACGGCTGATCAGCGGTTGTCCGAGAATAACCGCTTTATAGACAGCGTAAGCGGTGGCGACATTATGAATAACGACGCCAATATCGGTTGCCCGGCCATCGGCCGGAATTTCCCAGCCGGTCAAATAGCGCAGCATTTGTCTATCCCAGCCCATCGGATAGCGGGCCGGCACCTGGACCACTTCGATTTCGGCAAATCCCTGACTGGCAGTTTGCATTGCGGCGAAAGCCGCCGGCTTATTGTCTTCGATGCCGATAATGGCCCGGTTGCCATGCATGCCACGTAACATCAGGCGCACACCGCTGATGATTTGCTCGGAGCGCTCTTGCATCAGGCGGTCGTCGCAAGTCAGATAAGGTTCGCATTCGCCGCCGTTGATCAACAGGGTATGAATGCTGTTCTTGCGGCCGAGATTCAGTTTTACCGCCGAAGGAAATACTGCCCCCCCTAGGCCGACCACGCCTGCGGCACCGACCCGCAGACAAATTTCTTCGGCATCGAGCTGAAACGGATCTGCAACTGCCGGTGTCTTGATCCATTGTTCGCGGCCATCGGTTTCCAGAATGATGGTCCGGATTGGCAGTGCCGAAGGATGCGGTGCCGGATAATCGAGCACGTCGATAATGGTGCCGGAGCTGGGGGCATGAATCGGTGCGGAAATGGTCCCCTGGCTATAGGCTAGCAACTGTCCTTTCAGAACCTGCTCGCCCACTTTCACTAGCGGTTCGGCAGGTTTGCCGACGTGCTGTTGCACCGGGATATAGAGTTTTTTGGGCAAGGGAAACTGCAGATTAATCGGTAAGGTTGCCGTTGCGGTTTTGTGTTCTTCGGCATGCACGCCGCCGCGCAGCCTGGGATGTTCGAGTACAGAGAGCATTTTCATAAGCTGCTGACTTAAGCGTTGGCTAAAGGTTTGGGCCAGCGCCAGTCACGCAGTGTGACGCTAACCGGGTGCATTTGCAGACATTCTGTCGGACAAACCGCGACGCATTTCTTGCAGCCGATACAGGCGTCGGCAACCACGGCATGAATCTGTTTGGGGGCGCCGACGATCGCATCAGTCGGACAGACCTTGAAACAGCGGGTGCAGCCGGTACAAGTGGCCTCGCTGACTCTGGCTACCAGCGGTTCTTCGTCTTCCGACTGACTCAGATCGACTGCCATGCCCAGTAAATTGGCCAGTTGTTCTATCAGTAGATTGCCGCCCGGCGGACAGAGATTGACCGGGGCGCTGCCGCTGGCCAGTGCTTCGGCAGCCGGACGACAGCCAGGAAAGCCGCACTGACCACATTGCGAACCGGGCATCAAGGCTTCTATGCGTTCGACCAACGGATCGTTTTCAACTTTCAGATATTTGCTGGCTATGCCCAGGCTCAAGCCAAATAGCCAGCCCATTGCAGTGAGGATCAGAATCGCCGAGAAAATGTACATATCAGATTCTCATGGTTTCATTTGCTGTACAGCCCGGCGAAACCCATAAACGCCAGGGATAAGATGCCGGCAGTGATAAATGCAATCGGGGTGCCGGAAAAAAGGGCCGGTACTGCGGCTAACGCCAAGCGTTCGCGCAGTCCGGCAAAGAGCACCATCACCAAGGTAAATCCTAAAGCAGCACCAAAACCAAACAATAAGCTGTGTATGAAATCGAACTGCTCCTGGATATTGAGCAGGGCTACGCCCAATACGGCACAGTTGGTGGTAATCAGGGGCAGAAAAATACCCAGTACCTGATAAAGTACCGGACTGGTTTTATGAATCAGCATCTCGGTAAACTGCACCACGGTGGCGATTACCAGAATGAAGCTCAGCACTCTTAGAAAACCGATGTTGAAAGGAATCAGTAACTGATGTTCAACCACCCAACTGGCGCCTGATGCCAGCGTCAGAACAAAAGTAGTCGCCAGTCCCATACCCAGCGCAGTATCGAGTTTATTGGAAACTCCCATGAACGGGCATAAGCCCAGGAATTTAACCAGAACTACGTTATTAACCAGTGCGGTGCCAAAAATCAGCATTAGATATTCGCTCATTGCTGTCTATCCCCATCTATTTGCCAATAGAACAGCATCATCTGTGCCAATACTGCCAGAGGCCCTAGTTACGGGCGTTTCGCACCTTTAGCCGTTGCGCATGGGTGCCGGGGCTGTATTGAAAAACACAATTATCGAGGGCCTTGTCTGGCGATTGTCGTAAAGCTGACAAATTGGCTGGGACTCAACGGCTGCAGCGATCGGGCTTATGCTAAAGCCATCGGGCAGATGACAAGGGGTTAAAACCGTGCTTGGAGCATAGGGAAAGTTGGCGTTTTAATTGCTAGTTAAATCAGGCAGGCATTTCAGTTTACAGATTGCGGTGGCGCTGTCTGAACAGCCGGTACTTAAGTCGCTGAGCATTTTATTGATTGTGATTCCAAGGGCCTCTATGAGCAAAACCGATAGCCATTTTCTTGATCATCAGGTGGCGGCAGACCTATTAAGTGTAATGCCTGTCGGTGACAGGCTGCCGCTGACAAGCGATCTTAAATCGTTACCCATGTCTTTGTTTATCAAGACGGTGGAACAATCGCCGATTGCTATTTCGATTACTGATCGCAAAGCCAATATTCTCTATATCAATCCCGCATTCACCGAGGTGACCGGGTATAGCGAAACTGAAATTCTGGGAGAAAACGAATCCAGATTGTCCGATAAATCCACTCCCCGGCAGGTGTACTACGATCTCTGGCATACCATCTCCGGCAAACAAGTCTGGCAGGGCCGGTTGATCAACCGCCGAAAACAAGGGCAACGTTATCTGGCCGAATTGACCATAGCGCCGATGCTGGACGAAGCCGGTCGCGTCAGTCATTACATTGGCATGCATCGCGATATTACCCAGTTGCACCAAGATGAACAGCAGATCAAAAATCAGAAACAACTGATCGAATCGATGATCAATGCTTCGTCGGTAGCAATGGTGGTGTTGGATCGCGAGCAAAAAATCATTCTCGATAATCAGATGTACAAAATGCTCCATACCGAGCTTAAGCATCCCGAGCCGGCCTTGTTTTTTTTGCAAGCCTTGCAACATGAAACCGGTGAGCTGTGGAGCGATGAACAGACTTTGGGCCAGAGCTTCAATAATCTGGAAGTCAGAGTCGAAGCCAGTGGCGCGCGGACCACGCGCTGGTTTTCCTGTTCAGGTAATTTTTTTATTGAAAACGACACCCAGGCCGACAGTTTTTTTTCTCAGCAGACCAAGCAATATCTGTTGCTGAGTATTAATGACATTACCCGGCAACGCCAACAGCAGGAAAGGCTGCAGATTCAGGTGCTACGAAATTTATTGGCGGAAGAAGAGCATCTACGCAGTATTCGTGAAACCTTATTGGGCGCAATGCATCAAATTGGCCAGCCACTGAACCAAATCAAGGCGGCTATCAAGCTGATGGTGCAGCGTAACGATACCGAAAACCAGCCTTTGCGTGATTTGCTGAATCAGGTTCAGCGTATGGGTGAGGAAACCCTCGCCACTTTGGGTCGTTGTGTGCCGGAAATTCCAGAGTCGGCCGAAATGCCGGTGAATCTCAATCAGTTGCTGCATGAAGTGATGTTGCTCAACAATCAGAAGTTTCTGGTCAACGGGGTAGTGGTGGATTGGTTACCGGATCCGGTTTTACCGAGTATTCTGGGGGCTGAAAACAAGCTGAGAATGCTGTTCAAGCAGTTGATCGATAATGCCGTCAATGCCATGAATCGTGGCAGCAGTAACGAACGCGGCATTACCATCAGTACCCTGGTGCAGCATGGCTGGGTTTGTGTGCTGATCGCCGACACTGGCCCCGGTATTCCGGTTCATCAGCGCAATAAGGTGTTTGAGCCTTTTTATACTACCCAGACCGGTATCGGCAGCAGTCAGGCCGGCATGGGGCTGGTGATGGTCCGCGAAATCGTCAATCAGCACCGCGGTCTGATAGAAATCGATCCCGACTATAGTCCCGGTTGTCGCTTCAATATCCGTTTTCCCCGACAGCATTCAATGACGGTGACGCATCATGAATGATCGTTTGCTATTGGTTGAGTCAGAACTGGACACCTTGTTTCTGGTGAGCCAGATGCTGAACAGTGCGCATGATTTACGCCATAAGCTGCGCGGTATTCTGGAAATTCTGCATAAGCGCTCGGGCTTGCATTTCGGCATGATCACGCTGCGTGATCTTGAAGATGACAGCATGAGCATTTGCGAAATCCATGGCGAAGCTATTGACCGTAGCGTGCGCTACCATCCCGGTGAGGGGCTGGTCGGTGCCATTCTCGACGAAGGTGCCACCATCGTGGTCGAGCGGATTGCTGATGAACCACGCTTTCTGAGTCGCCTCGGGGTTTACAATCCGGATCTGCCGTTTATAGGCTCGCCGTTGGCCGTGGAACAGGGCGAGGTGGTCGGTATTCTCGCCGCCCAGCCGTGTGATTCGGCTTTTCTTGGCGAACGGGCGCGGTTTCTGGAAATGGCGCCCGTTAAGTTCTCCGCCCCGATCGCTCAGCCAACCCGGGTCAGGGATGCACCAGGTTCAGGGTCTGCGCCAGGTTGAGGGCG
>CAIUWU010000290.1 GCA_903902945.1 uncultured Pseudomonadota bacterium | reverse complement strand
GCTTAGAGGATTTAGAAACCTTGACCCAGATTTATCAACAGATTTTGGTGAATTTATTGGCTTAATAATTGGTATTCGGTGCATTAAGCACCGCAAACAAAACTAACAGGCAATAAAAAAGCCGCTGTAGCTTTAAACTACAGCGGCTTTTTTTGGAATTCGATATAACCGAATTAAGCCATCGCGCGCAGTCTGTTGTTTAGTCTGCTTTTGCTACGAGCGGCTTTATTTTTATGAATAATGCCTTTATTGACTGCTGAGTCAATAACAGGAACAGCAACTTTAAATGCTGCTTGAGCTTGTTCTTTATCGCCTGCTCTTACAGCGGCGATGACTTTCTTGATGAAAGTACACAAGTTGCTACGCTGTCCGGCATTGCGAATACGGCTGTTCTCGGCCTGACGTGCTCTTTTTTTAGCTTGTGGTGAATTAGCCATAGTCTATCAATCGTCTTTAGGTAAATTTAGAAACCGCGCATTATCTTTTGCGATGCTATGATTGTCAACCGATAACTGAATTACTCAATCACTATTTTGAATCCCAGTCTGTTTAAATCTTCCGCAGTAGTTGCCTGCATGACTTTGATCTCACGGTTAATGGGCTTTGCACGCGATATTCTGCTGGCTAATCTGTTTGGTGTGAATGCGGCGACGGATGCCTTTTTTGTGGCGTTCAAAATCCCCAATTTCCTACGCCGCCTGTTTGCCGAGGGCGCATTTTCGCATGCCTTTGTGCCTGTTTTAGCCGATCTTAAAAGCAAAGGCAGCCGGCAAGCCCTAAAATTGTTTATTGACCGCAGTGCCGGAATGCTGCTGGTTTTTCTATCGCTACTGACACTGCTGGGAATTCTGGCTGCGCCGCTGCTGATCATGCTGTTTGCGCCCGGATTTATCTGGCAGGGCGGTCAGTATCAGTTATCGATCCAGTTTTTGCAGATTACTTTCCCCTATCTGCTGTTCATTACCCTGACCGCATTTTCCGGCAGCATTTTAAATGCCTACGGACAGTTTGCGATACCGGCGCTGACGCCGGTGTTGCTGAATATCGCCATGATACTGGCAGCCATTTATCTGGCGCCGTTGATGGCAGAACCGGTAACGGCGCTGGCCTGGGGGGTGTTGTTGGCTGGCCTGGCGCAGTTATTGTTTCAGCTGCCTGCCTTGATCAGATTGGGATTGATGCCGGTGCCGCGCTGGAGTTTTCAGGATCAGGCGGTGCGCAAAATGGGCAAGGCTATGTTACCGGCCATTTTTGGCGTCTCGGTGGTGCAGATCAATCTGCTGGTCGATACTGTGTTTGCTTCGTTTTTACCGGCAGGCAGCGTGTCCTGGCTTTATTACTCGGACCGGCTGGTGGAGTTTCCGCTGGGAATCTTCGGTGTTGCCTTGTCGGCAGCAATTTTGCCGAAACTGGCCGATCATCATGCTGCCGAAGATTACCCAGCCTTTTCGGCGGCGCTGGATTGGGGCCTGAAAGCCGTCCTGTTGCTGGCATTGCCGGCAACAATAGGTTTGACGCTGCTGGCCGAGCCTATCATTGCTACCCTGTTTCAGTATCAGGCTTTTTCGGCAACCGATACCGCAATGGCCGCTAAAAGTCTGGCGGCTTTTGCTCTGGGGTTACTGGCGTTCGTGATTATCAAAGTGCTGGTGTCCGGTTTTACCGCCCGCCATGACACGCAGACGCCGGTCCGCATCGGCATTTATGCGGTGCTCGCCAATATCGTGCTGAACGCCGTGCTGCTGAAACCGCTGGCGCACGCCGGCCCGGCGCTGGCAACCAGTCTGGCGGCATATCTGAATGCGGCCGGCTTATTACTGCTGCTATTGAAGAACGGTCATTATCAGCCGACAGCGGACTGGTGGCCGTTCTTGCTGCGCCTAGTGTTTGCCAATACGGCGTTGGCGATTTGCTTATATCAGTTTGTCGAGGCAGATTTATGGCTGAGCTGGGGTTTCTCAAAACGCAGTCTGCAGTTAATCATCAGCATTGCGCTGGCGGTGATAGTGTATGCTGTCAGCCTTTGGTTATCGGGGTTTCGGCTCCGGCAGCTGGTTTTAAGACAACATTAATTTTTTGTAATTTACTGAATTAAATACGCTTTATGAATACACAAACTATCGGTTTCATCGGTGGCGGCAATATGGCGACCAGTCTGATCAGCGGCCTGATCGCCAGCGGTCACGCCCCGGCACAAATCTGGGTTTCGGATGCCAATCCCGCTACCTTGCAACGCCATGCAGATCAGTTGCGGGTTAATGTCAGTGACAGCAACGCAACGGTGGTTGAAGCCAGCGATGTGGTGGTGATTGCGGTAAAACCGCAGATTCTGCGCGAAGTCATGCAGCCTCTGGCTGCTGTGATTCAGCAACGTCAGCCTTTGCTGGTTTCGGTGGCTGCGGGCATTAATCAACACAGTTTGTCCCGCTGGCTGGGGGAACGCGTCGCCATCGTGCGTTGTATGCCTAATACTCCGGCGCTGGTGCTGACCGGCGCTACCGGTTTGCATGCCAACGCCAATGTCAGCGATCAGCAAAAAGATCTGGCAGAAAATATCTTGCGTGCTGTCGGTCTGGCCTTATGGGTGGCCGATGAAAGTCAGCTGGATGCGGTTACTGCCGTGTCGGGCAGCGGCCCGGCGTATTTCTTTTTGCTGATGGAAGCAATGGAAAAAGCTGCCGTCGAACTGGGACTGGATGAGCATTCCGCCCGTTTGCTGATTCAGCAGACGGCATTGGGAGCCGCCAAAATCGCACTGGAATCGGCCGAATCGCCGACCATCTTGCGCGAACGCGTCACTTCACCGGGCGGCACTACTCAAAAAGCGATCGAAACCTTTCAGAGCAACGGGTTTACCGAACTGGTCAGTAAAGCTTTGCATGCGGCCCGGGATCGCTCGATTGAGATGTCCAAGCAACTGGGAGGTGAGTGATGCTGGGCGGATATCTGAGCAATCCCTTGCAATTTGTCATAGACAGTTTGGCTTCGCTGTATATAGCGGCGCTGATGTTGCGTTTCATGCTGCAATGGGTACGGGCTGATTCGTACAATCCGTTATCACAGTTTTTAATCAAAATTACCCACCCGCCGCTGAAAATCCTGCGCCGCTTCGTGCCATCGATTGGTCGTGCCGACACCTCGTCTTTATTGCTGGCTTTCATACTGCAGTTACTAAGCCAGTGGCTGGTGCTGAGTCTGAGCGGTCTGTCGATTAGTGTGCCGTCATTACTGATTTTGACCGTCAGTGAAATGGTCAAGCTGATAATGGATATTTACACCTATGCGATTTTGGCCGGCGCCGTGCTGAGTTGGGTGTCTATGGGTTCGTATTCACCGGCGGCATCGCTGATTTATTCGCTGACCGAACCTTTGTTACGGATTTGCCGTTCAGTGTTGCCGAATCTGGGCATGGTCGATTTGTCACCCTTACTGGCGCTGTTCTTGCTGCATCTGGCCAAAATGATGATTCTGCCACCACTGGGTGATCTGGCGGTCTTGCTGGGCTGAAAATTATTGCGGCGATCAGACTTTGGTTCGCCGCTTCATAACCCGGTTACCATGAGCGATCAAAATTGATCAGGCAAGATAGAAACACCGTATGCTGGCCGTCGATCAAATCGCCCCTGTTATTGCGATAGAAGCCACCCTGATTTCCCGATGAATCGTCATAACGGTATTCACTGCGTAATACCATCGATGCCAGTTCAAACGGTATTTTATATTCCAGCGTCGCGGTAACCGATTTGATCAATTGCCGGTTACCGGTCATCCGCCCATCACCGTCCCAGTAAAGTTCCGGCCGTAAGGCCACACTCCAGGGTCCGTCTATATGCCAGCGTCCGGGTAGTGAAGCGCTCATCCACAGGGCTTGCTTGTTTTGTTCGCTAACCAGGCGTTCGGTGCCCACATCATAAGCCAGCGCCATGGTCAGATCATCCTGGCTCCATTGCACAATCGAGTTGGAAAAATAGCGCCAGTTGGCGATATCGGTATGGTTTTGCTCCGGCCCGGCAAACCAATTCTGGGTATATTTCCATGCCGGGTTAAACGTCCATACCACCTGGCCGGCATATTTGGGCTGATCACTGCGGTAGGCCAGATAATCATAATCGCTGACCAGATACAGGCCGGCGCTGAGTTTTTGGTTAAACGTGTACTGGCCGCCAGCACCGATCAGAAAATAAGGCGAATAGTCCGAGCCCCAGGAACGGGTGACGTTGAAATTATCCCGGGCATAGAGTGAATCAAAACCGAGAAAGCTGTTCATCAGTCCTGCGGTTAAAGTCAGGCCGTTACCAATTGGCGCCAGATAACTGACATTGGCGCGGGACAGATAACGCAAAATACTGTAGCCCGGCAGGCGCTCGCTTCCGGGAACCTGGCCGTCGGTATCGTAGCCAGCCTGTCCGCCCAGCTCCATGCCCCAGCGGGAGCTTTCACTTGCTGTCTTGCTTAAATAAAACATGCCGACATTGGGGCTGAACGCATTGAGTCGGTAGGAAGATGCCCGGCTACGAAACGGCAATTCGGCATCGCTCTGGAAGGCGTTGGCATAACTTAAATCAATGCTGCCGCTTAATTGCCAGTCATCGGCACTCGCACGGTTTTGCAGACTGCCGATCATAAAAACCGCGCAAACAATTCGGCAGGAGAGGGTTTTTAGTGCTATCGCTCTGGCTGGCATCATGGAAAATCAATAACTTTTTGCTTGTAGCCGGCTAGTCTAACCAATCTCCGAGCAATCTTCTTGTAACTATTCTGTAAAAAATTGAGGCTATGGCACTGTTTCGCGATTCGAATATCGGTTGCAATGCAACGTTACGGTAGGGGTTTATAAGCCAGCAATGTGGCCAAATTTGCCAGTAATTCGAGCCGTGGCTGGGTTTTGAGCCAGACCAGCGCAATTGCCCGGCTGGGTTTTTGACGAATGTTGATGTAGCGGATGTCTTTATCATCAGGCTGGATCGCAACCGATGGCATCAGCGTCACCCCGACACCGTTCTTAACCATGAAGCGCAAGGTTTCCAGGCTGGATGCCCGGAAATCGTGTTCCACGAAACGCGAGGGGTCACATAATTGCAATGCCTGATCCCGTAAACAATGACCTTCATCCAGTAACAACAGGTTCTCGCGCGTCACCCTCTCCAGATCGACCTCGTCAAGATTGGCCAAAGGGTGATCGGCCGATACTGCCAGCGTGAATGGATCCTCGAACAAAGTTCGGTAACTCAGTGCGTCGTGTTCGACCGGCAGGGCCAGAATGGCGGCATCCAGTTTTTTATCCAGCAGTAAACCTATCAAGGCCTGGGTTTTTTCTTCCACCAGTTGCAACTTTAATTGCGGATGGTGTTGTTTGATCCGAAATACATATTCAGGCAGCACATAGCTGGCTAATGAAGGAAATGCGCCCAAAGCCAGCATATTGCGATGTCTATGATTGGCATGAGCTGCAATTTGCCGGATCGAGCGCGCATCATCCAGCATCCGTTGGGCAATTGGTAGAATGTCCTGGCAGGTTTCAGTAATCTCGACGTTGTTTCTATCGCGTACAAACAGACTGACGCCCAAGTAATCTTCAAGCTTTTTGATTTGCGTACTTAAGGTGGGCTGGCTGATCGAACACTGATCGGCTGCCTGACTGAAATTTTTCAATTCTGCCACTGCTATCAGATAGCTTAGATCCCGTAAATTCATCGATTCCTATCCGTTGTCGAGTCAGCTGAGCGCCGATCATAGCAGTTTCAGGTGTGCTTTATTGATAACAGCTATCAGCTGATCGAATCAATCAATTTCAATCATTAATCGATATCGGTTTGAATGCTGTCGCCCTAACTAAACAGTGGCCGTATTAGTGATAGCTTGCGGTTTGCTAGCTGACAGTCAAACCGGACACAGGTTGCTAACGACAGCCGAAATCAACAATAACAGGCGAGGTGTACCATGAGAGCACAAACCATTTTCCTGGCATCGACACTGGCGATTGCCATAACAGCGGTTATCCCGGTGGCTGCGGTGATGGCTGAATCACAACCGACCAGCAACAGTTTCTGGTGGCCCGAACAGCTAAGTTTGCAGCCGCTTCGCCAGAACTCGGCCGAATCCAATCCACTGGGTAAATCATTCAACTATGCCGAGCAATTCAAAACCCTGGATCTGAAAGCGGTCAAACAAGACATTGCTAAGGTGTTGCACAGCTCACAGCCTTGGTGGCCAGCAGACTACGGTAACTACGGCCCCTTTTTCATCCGTATGGCCTGGCACAGTGCCGGGGTCTATAGAATTCATGATGGCCGCGGCGGCGCTTCTGGCGGTCAGCAACGTTTTGAGCCGCTCAACAGCTGGCCGGATAACGTCAATCTGGACAAGGCGCGCCGTTTGTTATGGCCGGTCAAACAAAAATATGGCGCCAAACTTTCCTGGGCTGATTTGATGGTGTTGGCCGGTAATGTTGCTTTGGAAGATATGGGGTTCAAGACGCTGGGGTTTGCCGGTGGTCGCGCCGATGACTGGGAAGCGGAAGTCGTCAACTGGGGTACAGAGAAAAAGTTTCTGGCCGATGAACGTCACAATGCCAGTGGCGAATTGGCCAAGCCACTGGCTGCAGTGCAAATGGGGCTGATTTATGTCAATCCCGAAGGACCGGGCGGTAATCCTGATCCGTTGGCTGCGGCGCAGCATATCCGGGAAGCGTTTGCTCGCATGGCTATGAATGACGAAGAAACCGTTGCGCTGATTGCCGGTGGCCATACTTTTGGCAAGGCGCATGGTGCGCATAAGGCCGATGATTGTGTCGGTAAGGAACCGGCGGCAGCCAGTCTTGAACAACAAGGTCTAGGTTGGGCCAACCAGTGCGGTAGTGGTCATGGTGCCGACACGGTCAGCAGCGGCCTGGAAGGTGCCTGGTCCACCAATCCCACTCGCTGGACCCACGATTACCTGACTTGGCTATATAGCTTTGACTGGCAACCCACAAAAAGTCCAGCCGGTGCCACCCAATGGATTCCCAAAGACGGCAAAGGCGATAATTTTGTTCCCGATGCTCATGACCCTAAACAACGGCATGCGCCGATTATGTTTACCACTGATCTGGCCTTGAAAGTCGATCCCGACTATCAAAAGATTTCCAAGCGCTTTCTGGACAATCCCAAACAATTCGAAGCCGCATTCGCCAGAGCCTGGTTCAAGCTGACCCATCGTGATATGGGGCCAAAAGCCCGTTATGTCGGCGCCGAAGTACCGGCGGAAGATTTTGTCTGGCAGGACCCGATTCCGCAACGCGATCACAAACTGATCGACGCCAAGGATATCAGTAAATTGAAAGCGGCCATTCTGGCCGCCGATCTGAGCATTCCGCAACTGGTGAAAACCGCCTGGGCTTCGGCAGTGACTTTCCGCGGCACCGATATGCGCGGCGGTGCTAATGGTGCGCGGATTCGTCTGGCGCCGCAAAAAGACTGGGCCGCCAATGATCCGGCGGAACTGGCGCAGGTGCTGGCGCGCCTGGAAACGATTCAGACCGAGTTTAATCGCAATCTGAAAGGCGGCAAAAAAGTCTCGCTGGCGGATGTCATCGTGCTGGCCGGTTCGGCTGCGGTGGAACAAGCAGCCCTGAAAGCCGGTTACACAGTGCAGGTGCCTTTTAAGCCTGGACGTATGGATGCTGCACCAGCACAGACCGATGTGCTGTCAATGGCGGTGCTCGAACCCAAGGCGGATGGTTTCCGCAATTATTTTGCCAAAGACAATCTGGATTCGCCGGCGGCGATGCTGGTCGAGCGCGCTAACCTGCTGACCTTGAGTGTGCCGGAAATGACAGTGCTGGTGGGCGGCATGCGGGCCCTGGATGCCAATACCGGCCATGTCCGACACGGTGTCCTGACTCAGCGTCCCGGCGTTTTGACCAATGATTTTTTCGTCAACTTGCTGGATATGTCGACTCAATGGCGTAAATCGGCAAATGAGGGCATTTACGAAGGCCATGATCGCACTAGCGATCAGCTGAAATGGACCGCAACCCCGGTGGATTTAATTTTCGGTTCGCACTCCGAGTTGCGGGCAGTGGCGGAAGTGTATGCATCCAATGATGCGCAACAGAAGTTTGTGCAGGATTTTGCCAATTCCTGGGGCAAGGTGATGAATCTGGATCGTTTTGACGCACTGTAATGCAGGTGTCATGGCGCAAGCCGCAGGCGTCAATCCTGGCAGTCCAGCAACTTTGTCGCTGGACTGCCGGCGTTACGAACGGCTCGGCGACCGTGCTCAGCGTCTGTGCAGCAAGGTGCCGACACCTTGGTCGGTAAACAGCTCCAGCAATACGGCGTGCGGTACCCGGCCGTCGATGATGTGAACGCTGGTGACACCGCCGCGCAGGGCGTCGGTGGCGCAGCGGGTTTTAGGGATCATGCCACCGGAAATGGTGCCGTCGGCGATCAGGTCATCGATATCGGTCAGGCTCAGACCGGTCAGCAGCTGGCCTTGTTTATCGAGAATGCCGGGGATATTGGTCAGCAGCATCAGTTTTTCGGCTTTCAGTACTTCTGCGACTTTACCGGCTACCAGATCGGCGTTGATATTGTATGAATGACCGTCTTTACCGACCCCGATTGGCGCAATCACCGGAATGAAATCGCTGTTGCCCAGCATTTCCACCACGGCTGGATCAATGCTGCTGACTTCACCGACATGACCCAGGTCGATGATTTCCGGGGCATCATCAATGTTGGCGCCGGCTTTGGTCATATTGATTTTGCGGGCATGAATGAAATTGCCGTCCTTGCCGGTTAGTCCCACCGCCTTGCCACCGTGAACATTGATCAGGTTAACGATTTCTTTATTAACCAGACCGCTCAGCACCATCTCTACGACATCCATGGTTTCACTGTCGGTGACGCGCATGCCATCGATGAATTCCGAGGTTTTGCCGAGCCGGGTCAGCAGGTTGCCGATTTGGGGGCCACCGCCGTGCACCACGATGGGATTGATGCCGACCAGTTTCATCATCACGATGTCCTGAGCGAAATAGTGCTTCAGCTGGTCATCGGTCATGGCATTGCCGCCGTATTTAATCACGACGGTTTTGCCTTTGAATTTCTGGATATAAGGCAGGGCTTCGATTAAAACGTGAGCAATTTCGTGAGCGGTTTTTTGTTTCATGGGCTTAAATCAAAATAATTAAACAACGATGCAGATTAGTGACGGCCGCTGTGACCGAAGCCACCGTCGCCGCGATCGGTCTGGTGAAACTCGGTCACGCATTCAAATTCGGTTTGTACCACCGGCACAAACACCATCTGGGCAATCCGTTCGCCGATTTCAATGGTAAAAGCGCTGTTGCCCCGGTTCCAGCAAGATACAAACACCTGGCCCTGATAGTCGGAATCAATCAGGCCGACCAGATTACCGAGGACGATACCGTGTTTGTGGCCCAGGCCGGAACGCGGCAGCAAAATCGCTGCCAGTGACGGATCGGCAATATAAATCGCCAGACCGGTCGGAATCAGCAGGGTTTCGCCGGGTTGAATGGTGACAGCATTTTCCAGACAGGCGCGTAAATCCAGACCGGCCGAACCGTCGGTGGCGTATGCGGGTAACGCAATCTGGTTGCCTAATCGCGGGTCAAGCAGCTTCAGTTGGATTTTTTTCATGATATTTCTCGGTAATTAAATGAAGTAACTGTTCGGCCAGCTCGGATTTGCCGGTCATCGTCAGGGTCTGACTGCCTGTCGGCCAGAATACTTGCAGTGCATTGCGATCACTGTCGAAACCGCCTTCGCTGCTGCCGACCTGATTGGCGGCGATCATATCCAGATGTTTGTCGCGCAATTTGCCCTGGGCATAGTGTTCGAGGTCATGGGTTTCGGCGGCAAAGCCGACCGTAAACGGTTTGTCCGGCAGACTGGCGACTGTGGCGACAATGTCTGGGTTTTTTGCCAGAGTGATGGTGCTATCGGCTTTGCCGGCTGATTTTTTGATTTTGCGTGCTTCAGGCTGGGCCGGACGATAATCGGCGACTGCGGCGCAGCCTATGTAAATGTCATGGCCTGCCACTTCGGTCATCACCGCATCGTACATGTTCAGTGCCGTTTCCACCGGCAGCAGTTTGTGTACTGGTGGCGTCGGCAGATTAACCGGGCCGCTGATCAGGGTGACTTCGGCGCCGGCCCGGGTCGCGGCTGCCGCCAGGGCGTAGCCCATTTTTCCCGAGCTGCGGTTGCTGATGAATCTGACCGGATCGAGCGGTTCGCGGGTGGGGCCGGCGGTAATCAGGACTCTGACCCCCTGTAACGGGCCGGGCTGGTCGGTTTGCAGCAGCAGCCGGCAAATATCGGTTGGCTCGCTCATGCGGCCAAAACCGGTTTCGCCACAGGCCTGTTCGCCGCGGGCCGGGCCTATCAGTTTGACGCCATGCTGCTGCAACAAGCTGATGTTGTGCTGGGTGACCGGTTTATGCCACATGGCCTGATTCATTGCCGGCGCCACCCATACCTGACATTCGGCTGCCAGATACAGCGTCGACAGCAAGTCGTCGGCGATACCATGCGCCATTTTTGCCAGCCGATTGGCGGTGGCCGGCGCAATGATCAGGCAGTCGGCCCAGCGCGCCAGATGAATATGGCTCATGGCCTGTTCCTGCTCGTGGTCGAGTAACTGACAGTGAACCGGATGGCCGCTCAGGGCCTGAAAGGTCAGCGGCGTGACAAACTGTTGCGCTGATTGAGTCATTACCACGCGCACTTCGGCGCCGTTTTTGCGTAACAGTCTGACCAGTTCGGCGGCTTTGTAAGCGGCAATGCCGCCGCCTATGCCTAATAAGATGCGTTTGTTAATAGCGGTATACCAAAGGTGGCAATGGTTATGGAATTCAGTGAGTCGATGATCTGCGCAGGCTGTTTAGATCAACATGGGGCGCATTATGGCAAAATCGCCTGCCTTCTTCTACGCTTTGCGGCATTTGTTGCTGTGGAAAGGAGCAGACAATGGCGATCAGTGACTGGCCTCTGGAATTGAGGCCGCGGGAAAAATTGTTGCGGCGCGGTGTGCAGTCGCTATCTGATGCTGAATTGCTGGCCATTTTTCTGCGGGTTGGTGTAGCCGGGAAATCGGCGGTAATGCTGGCGGCAGAACTGCTGACCGAGTTTGGTTCGCTGCAAGCCTTGCTCAGTGCCGATCAGCAGCGTTTTTGCCAGTGTCATGGTCTGGGGACTGCCAAATACGCCCAAGTGCAGGCGATTCTGGAAATGGCCAGGCGTCATTTTGCCGAGATCTTACAGCGCGGCAATGCCCTGACCAGCCCTGATATTACCCGGGCCTATCTGACGGCTCAGTTACGCGGTTATGGTTATGAGGTATTTGGCTGTTTGTTTTTGGATAATCAGCACCGTGTCATTGTCTGGGAAGAGTTGTTCAGAGGCACTATCGACAGTGCCAGTGTCTATCCGCGTGAAGTCGCGAAACGCGCACTGTTCCACAATGCGGCAGCGGTGATTTTTGCGCACAACCACCCGTCCGGCATCAATGAACCCAGCCAGGCCGACCGGCAGATAACTATCAAACTGCGTCAGGCGCTGGAGTTATTCGATATTCGCGTGCTCGATCATTTTATCGTCGGTGATCTGAGTCCCTATTCGTTTGCTGAGCACGGACTACTCTGACCCGATTTTCGAACTGCTTACGACCAGTCCCGGTCAGCTCTAATGTCCTTTATGCTATGATCGAGCGCTCTGTTCTGATGAACATATCTGTCTGTTTTTTGCTGAACCCATGTCTGAATTACCTTTACAAGACATTCATTTGCCACCTGCAATCGGTTTCTGGCCGCTCGCCCCGGGCTGGTGGGGACTGTCAACTCTGTTACTGCTGGTACCGCTGCTGCTCTGGTGGTTGCGCCGTTACCGGCAACGTCTGCAACTGTTCAAAGAGGCCCGGCAACGGCTAGCAACCATTGCTTGCTCCGATAGCTGTGATGATCGTGAAAAGCTAATACAGCTTTCCGCGCTGTTACGTCGGGTAGCGATCAGCATTGAGCCGCGTGAGGCAGTTGCTAGTCTCAACGGCGATGCCTGGCTGAGTTATCTGGATCGGCAGATGCCGGATGCGCCGTTCAGTCGCGGTGCGGGGCGCTGTCTGGTGGAGGCGCCCTATCGTTCTCAGGTTGCGCAGCCTGATATCGCGGCACTGGTAAAGCTGTCACAACGATGGCTGGCACTGCAGCGTCGCCAGCGGGGGTGGTGGTGATCACGTTTGTCTGGCCCTGGCTGTTAATCTTATTGCCCTTGCCCTGGTTGATGTGGCGTTTGTTGCCACCGGCGCCAGTCCTGCAACAAGCAGCACTGAAGGTGCCGTTTCTGGATGACTTGGGAGAAGCGGCTGCTCCTGTCGTCAGCGTCAGCCAGCGCTGGTCGCTATGGCTGGCGGCAATCGCCTGGGTGTGTCTGTTACTGGCAGCAGCTAGACCGCAATGGCTGGGCGAACCGCTGGAACAGGCGGTCAGCGGGCGCGATCTGCTGTTGGCGGTGGATGTATCAGGCAGTATGCAGGAGCGCGATTTCGTTCTAAACGGCCAGACGGTTGATCGTCTGACCGCCATCAAACACCTGGCGGGCGAGTTTATTCAGCGTCGTTCCGGCGACCGGTTGGGGTTGGTGCTGTTCGGCACCCGAGCCTACTGGCATGTGCCGCTGACTTTTGATCGTAAAACGGTCGCTACGCTGTTGAATGAAGCCTTTATCGGCATTACCGAAGATGAACCGCAAACTTCGATCGGTGATGCTATCGGGCTGGCGGTCAAGCGGCTGCAAAATCAGCCAGCTGACAGCCGGGTTTTGATCTTGCTAACCGATGGCGCCAATACCGCGGGTGAACTAGCGCCGCTGAAAGCCGCTGAACTGGCGGCGGCCGCTAAACTTAAAATTTACACCATCGGTGTCGGTGCAGATGAAATGGTGGTCAGAGGCTTGTTTGGCAGCCGGCGGGTCAATCCTTCGGTAGATCTGGATGAAAAAACCCTGACAGCGATTGCCGAAACTAGTGGTGGTCAGTATTTCCGGGCTCGCAGCAGTGAAGAATTGGCGCAGATTTATAGTTTGCTGGATCAGATCGAACCGGTTGAAAAAGACCGCCAATATTTCCGGCCGCAGACAGAACTGTTTTACTGGCCGTTAGCGATTGCCTGGTTACTGAGTGGCATCTTGGTGCTGAATCGGTTACGAAGCCTATGACAGAATTGCATTTTTTACGACCTTTATGGTTGCTGGCGCTGCTCCCGGGTTTATGGCTGCTGCTGCGGTTAGCCAGACAGCATTATCGTCACCAGCATTGGCAGGCAATCTGTGATGCGGCCTTATTGCCCTATTTGCTGCAACATACGCCGCAACCGCGCTCGAAACTGGCGCTGATCAGCGGCGGGCTGGCCTTGTTGTCGGTGATTCTGGCACTGGCCGGACCGACTTGGCAGCGTTTGCCAACCCCGGCTTTCAAGCATGATTCGGCGCTGGTGATTGCGCTGAATCTGTCGCCGTCAATGGATGCAGCCGACATCAAGCCTAGCCGCTTGCTGAAAGCCCGCTACAAAATTGCCGATTTGCTCAATCAGCGAAAAGACGGACAGACTGCTTTAATCGTTTACAGCGGTGCGGCGTTTACCGTGACACCGCTGACTATGGATGTTGCGACCATCAGTGCGCAGCTGGAAGCGCTCAGCACCGATATTATGCCGGTTGAGGGCAGCAATACCGGCTTGGCAATCGCTAAAGCCACACAGTTGTTGCAGCAGGCCGGATTTGTGCAGGGCGATATATTGTTGGTCACTGATCAGCTGGAACCGCCGGATAAGCTGGATTTACAGGGCTATCGTCTGTCGGTGCTGGCGATAGGTACTGAGCAAGGCGCCCCGGTGCAGCAGGCTGGCGGTGGTTTTGTCAAAGACAGTGACGGCAATATTGTGATTGCCCGCTTGCAGGCTGCGCCGTTACAGGCGCTGGCGCAACAGGGTGGCGGACGCTATCAGCCGGTCACTGCCAGCGATGCGGATGTCAGTGCGCTGAGTGCCTGGTTTAATGCGCCGCAGCTCAGTCGTCAGCAGGCGGAAACCCAGGGTTTGTTGCAGCAATGGGATGAGGCGGGGCCCTGGTTATTATTGTGGGTGTTGCCGTGGGCAGCGTTACAGTTTCGTAAAGGCTTGTTGCTGGTGTTGTTATCGGTGATGGTTACGCCGAAAAACAGTTACGCCTTTGACTGGCAGCATTTATGGCAGACACCTGATCAGCAGGCCGCGCAGGCTTTTCAGCGTCAGGACTATACGCAGGCCGCCCAGCAATTTGACAATCCCGACTGGCGAGCGGCGGCACAATATAAAGCCGGCCAGTATCAGCAGGCGGCTGATACCTTGAAAGACACGGTGACGGCCGAGGGTCATTACAATCGTGGTAATGCGCTGGCGAAAGCCGGTGACTTGCCGGCTGCGCTGCAGGCCTATCAGCAGGCTCTGACTTTACAGCCCGAGCATCAGGATGCCAGATACAACAAACAGCTGGTCGAGCAGGCCTTGAAACAACAAAATCCTCAGCAACAGCAACAGCAACAGCAACAGCAACAGCAACAGCAACAGCAACAGCAACAGCAACAGCAACAGCAACAGCAACAGCAACAGCAACAGCAACAG
>CAIUWU010000289.1 GCA_903902945.1 uncultured Pseudomonadota bacterium | reverse complement strand
GCAAACGCGAAAAAATCTTAGCTTGGGCTAAAAAGTAATAGGTAAAAAAATGGACATACTCGGCAACCGAGTATGTCCAACAGTTTTCGATCAAATCATTCAGAAATTATTTCGGCACATAGCCTTCCGGCATTTCAAAACCACCCGCAAATAAAAACTTCTCTCTTTCTTCTTCCAAAATCTTTTTAGACGCAGGGTCAAAACTAGCTAATCGACGCTCGTTAATAATCATAGTTTGCATCGCTAACCAGTCTTTCCAAGCTTGTTTGGAAATGTGGTCAAAAATTCGTTGACCATTGACACCAGGAAACGGTGGTGAATCCAAACCTTCTGCTTCTACGCCCAACTTTAGGCATTTAACCATTCTCGTCATAATTATCCTCTGTGTAATACGGTCAGCAAACGCTTAACTGGCGTTGGCAAACCTAATAAATCAATATCATCGGCTTTATACCAAAGCGCAGAGCTCTGTTCCATCACATTGTTTATGGGGTTTTCCAACTTTGCCAGAATCGGCGTGTAGCTAAGGTGATAATGCGAAAAGCTGTGTCGTTCAGCCGGCAAAAGCTGTTGATGACTCATTCGATAGCCGTATTTAGCAGACCAAGCATCTAAAGCTTGCAAATCACCAAATTCCGGCAAACTCCACAAACCTCCCCAAATCCCTGTTGGTGGACGTTTTTCTAACAACACCTGGCCTTGCTCATCGATTAGAATCAAAAAATAGATCGCTTTAGTTGCTAAGGTTTTTTTGGGTTTAGATTGAGGCAATTGCCCAACCAAGCCTTGTTGCCTGGCTAAACAAGCCTCAGCCACTGGACAAATTTCGCATTTAGGTTTGCTACGAGTACACAGTGTCGCACCTAAATCCATCATCGCCTGCGTGTAATCGCCAGTTCGGTGTTGCGGTGTATAACGCTGGCTAATTTCCCAAAGCTGAGCAGCAACTTTGGTTTCCCCCGGCCACCCCATCACTGCCTGAAATCGCGCCAACACCCGTTTCACATTGCCATCTAAAATTGGCTGACTCTGACCACAGGCAATACTCAGAATCGCGCCAGCGGTTGAGCGTCCAATCCCCGGCAAAGCACGTAATGCTTCAACCGTTTGTGGAAACTCACCACCATTAGCGCTAATGATTTGCGCAGTTTTATGTAAATTTCTAGCGCGTGCGTAATAACCCAAGCCCGACCAATGTTGTAAAACTTCATCAATATCAGCCGCCGCCAGGCTTTCTACAGTCGGAAAACGCTTAATAAAGCGATTGAAATAAGCAATGACACTGACTACTTGCGTTTGTTGCAACATCACTTCGGATAACCAAACCCGATAAGGATTGATGTCTTGCTGCCAAGGCAAGTCTTTTCGACCATGTTGATCGAACCAAGCAAAAATCTGCTGTTGGAATTGTTGAGGGGACATGCTCTATGTTACTGCCTGTAATCGGTAATATATTCAGCCGTATCTTGAGTTTCCAAACTCCCACGCAGATACAAAACTTTGCCAACCCGCTCAATATGTTCGCGGAGTTCAATATTGTCGATTTGTGTAAATAACGATAAATCAACGCTGTAGGGCAAAAGTAGCTCGTCTATTTCGTCCACCAGATTTGCTAACTCTCGATAATCAATCTCTAAGCCTTGAACTGAGAT
>CAIUWU010000288.1 GCA_903902945.1 uncultured Pseudomonadota bacterium | reverse complement strand
CGTTGCCCGTGCCGATGAAGGCTTTAACGGTGCCGAGCTATTCGATGCTTTCGAACGGGTGGGACTTGAATACGGTTCGGTCAAAGTATTTGAACGGATAGACCAGAATCGTCTGGTCGATTATGCGGTAGCCAGCATGGTCGGTCCCGGTACTTTTCCTGATCAAAATCTCGAGCAGTTTTTCTGTCCTGGAATCGTGTTTTTTATGCAGCCTCGCGAACTCGATGATCCTGCGGCAGTATTTGAAGACTTTGTCGAGACAATTCAGGAACTGGCCGAAGAACTCGATGGTGTGGCATGGGATAATCAGCGCCAGCCATTAACCGCTGAAACCATTGACCAGTTCCGTGATCTTTTGGCAAACCAGTAATTTTAATTTAAAGGCGGCAACATGGTTTGTCGTCTGGGCAACAACAAGAAATCTAAGTGGATCAGAAACATATCAGAAATTTTTCCATCATCGCTCATATCGATCATGGCAAATCAACTTTAGCCGACCGTTTTATTCAAATCTGTGGCGGTTTATCAGACCGGGAAATGGAAGCGCAAGTTCTGGATTCGATGGATCTGGAACGTGAACGCGGGATTACCATCAAAGCGCAGAGTGTCACGCTGGATTACAAAGCCAGTGATGGTGAGACTTATCAGCTCAATTTCATCGATACCCCTGGTCACGTCGACTTTTCCTATGAAGTCTCTAGGTCTTTGGCGGCCTGCGAGGGGGCGCTGTTAGTAGTCGATGCGGCGCAAGGGGTTGAAGCGCAGAGTGTAGCCAACTGCTATACCGCAATAGAACAAGGTCTGGAAGTTGTACCGGTTCTAAACAAAATTGATCTGCCTTCCGCCGAGCCGGAACGAGTCATTACTGAAATCGAAGACGTGATTGGCATCCCGGCCGATGATGCGCTGAAAATCAGTGCCAAAACCGGTATTGGTGTCGAAGGTGTTCTCGATCAGCTGATTCAGAAAATTCCACCACCGTCCGGTAATGAGGAGGGTCCGTTACAAGCGCTGATTATTGACTCCTGGTTTGATAATTATCTGGGTGTGGTCTCGCTGGTCAGAATCGTTAACGGCAGTTTGCGTCGTAAGCAAAAGATTACTGTGATGTCGACCGGTAAAGCCTTTCTGGTCGAAAAGCTCGGGGTTTACACCCCTAAACAGTTTGAAAAGCAGCAGTTGAATACCGGTGAAGTCGGCTTCATCGTTGCCGGCATCAAAGATATTTTTGGCGCTCCGGTGGGTGACACCATTACCGGCACCGATAATCCGGCGACTGATGTGTTACCAGGTTTCGAGAAAGTGCAGCCACGGGTATTTGCGGGTTTATATCCGGTCTCTTCCGATGATTTTGGTGCCATGCGCGAAGCGCTGGATAAGCTGCGTTTAAACGATTCGGCGCTCAACTATGAGCCGGAAACCTCGCAAGCGCTGGGTTTTGGTTTCCGGTGTGGCTTCCTGGGTATGCTGCACATGGAGATTGTTCAGGAGCGTCTGGAACGTGAATACAACATCGATCTGATTACCACTGCACCCACGGTTATCTATGAAGTGGAAACGCATGGTGGTGCTCTGCTGATGGTCGACAATCCTGCCAAGCTACCCGATGTCGGCACCATAGTCGAAGTTCGTGAGCCCATCATTCTGGCCAATATTCTGGTGCCGCAGGCCTATCTGGGCAGCGTGATCAACCTGTGTGTCGAAAAGCGTGGCGTGCAGAAGAATATGCAGTATGTCGGCGGTCAGGTTTCGCTGAATTACGAACTGCCGATGAGTGAAGTAGTGCTCGATTTTTTTGACCGGCTGAAATCGGTCAGTCGCGGCTATGCTTCATTTGACTATGAATTCCTGCGTTTTGATCCGGCGCCTCTGGTCAAGCTCGATGTGCTGATCAATGGCGATAAGGTCGATGCGCTGTCGATTATCGTCCATCGGGATCAGAGCCAGAATCGTGGTCGTGATCTGGTCGAGAAAATGAAAGATCTGATTCCGCGGCAAATGTATGAAGTGGCGATTCAGGCTGCGATTGGCGCCAAAGTGATTGCCCGCTCAACTGTTAAGGCCATGCGCAAAAACGTAACAGCCAAATGTTATGGCGGGGATATCACGCGTAAGAAAAAACTGCTGGAAAAACAAAAAGCCGGTAAGAAACGTATGAAGCAGGTTGGTAGTATCGAAATTCCTCAAGAAGCCTTCCTGGCAGTTTTGCAAGTCAACAAAGAGTAGCAGCATGGATTACGATTTTTCATTTTTTCTGGTTGTAGCTACCCTGGTGACAGGTGTGGTTTGGGGCGCTTACAGCCTGCTTCTGAAAATACGCCATCAGCCATATGAGTCAGTCAAAGAGCCTTTGATGGTTGAATATGCCCGCTCTTTTTTTCCGGTGGTGCTGATTGTCTTGGTGTTGCGTTCGTTTCTGGCTGAACCTTTCCGGATTCCCTCCGGCTCGATGATGCCGACGCTGCTGATTGGTGATTTCATTCTGGTCAATAAATTCAATTACGGTGTCAGACTGCCGGTGCTGAACACCAAGATTATCGAAATCGCTGAGCCGAAACGCGGCGATATCGTAGTATTCCGTTTTCCCAGGCAGCCGACGGTTGATTACATCAAGCGGGTCATTGGTGTTCCTGGCGATCGTATTGCTTATTTTGATAAAAAACTATTCATCAATGGTCAGCCGGCTACCCAGGTTTCGCTGGGTGTCTATCAAGGGGTTGGTCAGGGTGAAAATATGAGCGGCGCCGAGATTCTGGAAGAAAATCTGGATTCGGTTAAGCACTCGATTTTGATCAGTCATGGTGTGCCGACGGTTGAAGATGTGTTTGTGGTACCGGAAGGACAGTATTTTGTGATGGGTGATAATCGCGATAACAGTAACGATAGCCGTTACTGGGGCTTTGTCCCTGAAGCCAATCTGGTCGGGCAGGCGTTTTTCATCTGGATGAACTGGGATTTGCAGCATTACGGCATCGATTTTAAACGGCTGGGAACGGTACTGAATTAATTCTGATGAACAATGCGTTGGTTTTAGCCGGTATCCCGAGGCGTCAGGGTAGTCATGATTAGAAAACCTGAAGTTTTAGCCCGTAAGCTGGGTTTGAACTTTTCCCAGCCTGCGCTGTTCATTCAGGCGCTCAGCCATCGCAGTAGCGGCAGTCGTAATAATGAACGTCTGGAATACCTGGGCGATTCAGTGCTGGGTTTTGTGATTGCCCAACAACTCTATCAATTATTTCCCGAAGCCGGTGAAGGGGTCTTGAGTCGTTTACGGGCCAGTCTGGTTAATCAGACTGTTCTGGCGGAACTGGCCAGACAACATAATATCGGTGACTATCTGATTCTCGGTTCCGGCGAGCTGAAAAGTGGTGGTTTTCGCCGCGATTCGATTTTATCGGATGCCCTTGAAGCGATTATCGGCGCTTTATTACTGGATCAGGGAATCGGCGCCTGTCAGCAATGGATACTGGGTTTGTTTAATGACAAATTGGCCGGGCTGAAAGTCGATAGCTGGAATAAGGATCCCAAGACCCGTCTGCAGGAATTGTTGCAGTCGCGGCGTAAAGAATTACCGGTTTATGAATTGATCAGCATGAGCGGCGCCGATCATGCGCAGACTTTTGAAGTGAAATGCAGTGTCAGCATTAATCAGCAAAGTACCGTCGGTATCGGTATTTCGCGCAAGAAGGCCGAGCAGCTTGCCGCCGAAAACATGTTAAATCTCCTAACCCATCAAAACGCATGAAATGTGGATATGTTGCCTTAATCGGCAGACCGAATGTCGGTAAGTCGACGCTGATGAACCATCTGCTGGGCCAGAAACTCAGTATTACCTCGCGTAAGCCGCAGACGACACGGCATCGCATTATGGGTATCAAGACCACTGCGGTGGGTCAGGCTATCTTTATGGATACGCCGGGCATGCATCAGGATGAGAAAAAAGTTTTAAACCGTTATCTGAACAAAACTGCCGATACCGCTTTGCTGGGTGTGAATGTGGTGGTCTGGTTGCTGGATGGTTTGTACTGGCATGACTACGACCAGCAGATTTTCAAAAAGCTGCATCAGGCCGGTTTGCCGGTAATTCTGGTGATTAACAAGATCGACAAAATTAAAGATAAGCAGGCTTCATTGGCGTTTTTTGAGGAAGCCCGGCGGCTTTACCCGTTTCAAGAGATCATCCCGGTGTCGGCATTGAAAAGTCAGAACTTGGAGCTGCTGGAGCAGGCAATTATGAATTTGTTGCCAGAAGCCGAAGCAATATTTCCGGAAGATCAGATTACCGACCGCCCTGAGCGTTTTTTTGCTGCTGAGATCATTCGTGAAAAACTGACCCGCCGCTTGGGTGATGAATTGCCCTATGCGGTAACCGTCGAAATCGAGCGCTATGAAGAATATCCTGAATTAAGCAAGATTTATGCAGCGATTCTGGTCGAGCGTGACAGTCAGAAAAGTATCGTGATCGGCAAGCAAGGCGCGATGCTGAAAAACATCGGTACCGAAGCCAGGCAGGATATTGAACGGCTGATCGATCAGAAGGTTTATCTGCAGTTATGGGTTAAGGTTAAAAAAGGCTGGTCTGACAGTGAACGTGCCTTGCAAAGTCTGGGATTCATTGACAGCATCGAATGATGGAAAGCTCGGTCGTTTATCTGCAACCTGTTTATATTTTGCAGCATAAGCCTTACCGGGAAACCAGTCTGATTCTGGAAGTATTCAGTCAGGACTTTGGCTTGTTGTCAGTGCTGGCCAAGGGTGTACGCAAGCAAAAATCCAAAACGGCGGGCTTATTGCTGCCGTTCGCACGGCTTAACATGTCTTATTTTGATCGCAATCAGCTGAAGCTATTGCTGGATGCCGAATACGTGCAGCATCACGACCTACAAAAGCTCAGTCTGTATTGCGGTTTTTATGTCAATGAGCTGATTCAGCGCTTTCTGCATAAACACGATCCCGATCCCGAATTATTCATGCTCTATCAGCATTGTTTACAGCAACTCGCCGACAGTCCCGGCCAGCAGGTTGAGTCCTGTTTGCGTTATTTTGAGCTGGATTTGCTGCAACAGGTCGGCTATGGCGTACAGCTGGATGTTGATGCACTGAGCGGCGAGCCGGTCGAGAGTCGCTTGACTTATCGTTATAGTCCGCAGCAGGGGCTGGTCGCAGATCGGAAAGGCAACGTCGAGGGGCAAACGCTACTGATGTTGGCTACCAGACAGCCTTTGGATAGCAGGGCGCTGATCCAGGCCAAGTATTTGCTGCGTCTGATGCTGGCGCCTTTTTTACAGGATAAACCGCTCAAGAGTCGGGCGGTGCTGGCCAAAGTGATGCATTATTTATAATTGAATTATCAATAGGGAATTGTAAACGCGTGGAACAACAAACAATCTTATTAGGCGTCAATATCGATCATGTCGCCACGGTGCGGCAAGCCAGAGGAACGGCTTATCCAGAGCCGGTGCAGGCAGCGCTGGTTGCCGAGCAGGCCGGTGCCGACGGGATTACCGCGCATTTGCGTGAAGACCGTCGTCATATTCAAGATCGCGATATCGATTTATTGCAGCAGCTGATACACAGCAAGCTCAATCTGGAAATGGCGGTGACTGATGCCATGCTGGCGATTGCTTGTCGGGTCAAGCCGGTGGCCTGTTGTCTGGTGCCGGAAAAACGCGAAGAGCTGACCACCGAAGGTGGCCTGGATGTTTTGGCGGCGCAGGCGAAAATCACCGATGCCTGTCAGATGCTGGCAGCGGCAGGTGTTGAGGTGTCTTTGTTTATTGATGCTGATCTGAAGCAAATCGATGCCGCTTTGCGGGCCGGTGCTCCGGTGATTGAATTGCATACGGGTCGTTATGCCGACGCCTTGACGAAAGCCGAGCAGTTCGAAGAGCTGGCGCGGATTCGTCAGGCGGCTGAATATGCGCATCAGGCCGGGCTACAGGTGAATGCGGGGCATGGTCTGAATTTTCATAATGTTGAAGCCATTTGCCGGATTCCGCAGATTCGCGAATTGAATATCGGCCATGCGCTGATCGCGCAGGCACTGTTTTCCGGATTGGAAACTACGGTGCGGGATATGAAAACGCTGATGGTGGCAGCGAGACAGTCAGTTTAAAGCGTGGGGAAGATTGCTATTCCGTGGTTAGCCACGGAATAGCAAACAGAAATCAGATTAGTGGCTGGCCAGACCGTGCTTTTGCATGCGATACAGCAAGGTGTCGCGGGAAATACCAAGTAGACGGGCCGACTTGCTGCGGTTGCCTTTGGTGCGGGTCAGCGCCTGAAAAATCATATCGGCTTCCAGAGCATCCAGTTGCAGGCCCAGTTCAGGCAAGACAAAATTATTGTTAGCGGCGGGTTCGGCAACAACGGTGTATTCACGCGGCAGGTTTTCAGGTTCAATGATTTTACCTGGCAGCAAAATACAGAGGCGTTCGCAGAGATTGCGCAGCTCGCGGACGTTGCCCGGCCATTGGTAATTACGCAATACTTTTTCAGCCGCTTTACTCAGGCTGGGTGTTTCCAGGTTATGCGCACTGCCAAACAATTTAAAGAAATGTTGAGCCAGTGGTTCAATGTCTTCTTTGCGTTGGCTCAATGCGGGTAATTCCAGTGGAATTACATTGAGTCGGAAGTACAAGTCACTGCGGAACTCGCCCTTGTCGATCAGAGTGTTTAAATCGGTGTTGGTTGCAGCAATGATACGGACGTCAAGTTTGCTGGCTTTGTTGGCGCCGATTGGCATGCACTCGCCATTTTCCAGAAAACGCAGCAGTTTCGACTGCACACTTAACGGTAAGGAATTGATTTCATCGAGAAACAGGGTGCCGCCATCAGCGGCTTCAAATAATCCCTGTTTGTCGGCAACGGCACCGGTGAAGGCGCCTTTTTTGTGGCCGAAGATTTCAGATTCAACCAAACTTTCCGGTAATGCCGCGCAGTTTAAGGTAATGAATGGTTTGTTGGCGCGCGGGCTGCTTTGTTGAATGGCTTGCGCCAGAACTTCTTTGCCGGTTCCGGTTTCACCCTTGATCAGGACTGTGACATCGGTTGCAGCGACGACTTGTGCGCTGCGAATCAGTGATTCGAGAGCAGGTGCTTGACCAATAATGGAGTTGAAATAGCTCACAGTAAACCTCGTTAAAACGTCATGATGTGCTGAACCCGCATGGGGTTGATCGACGGGAATGCAGCTAACAGTGCGAATAAAATAAACAGTAATCCGACAATATGTTTAAAGCGCTGTGCTTTTGATAGCCGTGCTAATAGAGGGGTGATTATACCTACACCCATCACTGCGGGTAAAGTCCCGAGGCCGAAGGCGAACATAGTCAGGCTGCTTTGCATAATATTGCCGGTCGTGGCTGCTAAAGCCAGGGCGCTGTAGATCAGACCGCAAGGTAGCCAGCCCCAGACCATGCCAAACAGCAAAGCCTGCCAGCTGTTTTTCACCGGAATCAGTCTGCGGCCGAAAGGTTCGATTCTTTTCCAGAGCCGTCGCCCCAATTTTTCAATATAGGCAAAGCGGGGAAACCAGCCAGCCAGATAAAGACCTGCGCCGGTCATTACCAGCGCCGAAATGATTTGCAGAACCCGATGAGCTTGGCCTTGTGTGAAAGGCAGGCTTAAAAACTCTGCGACCACCCCGACCAAGGCTCCAGCTACCGCATAGCTGGTAATACGGCCCAAGTTATAGTTAAAAACAATCTTAAACAGACGGGCTTTATTGTTACGAATCTCCGGCTGGAGACTAAAGGTCAGGGTGCCGATGATGGAACCGCACATGCCGATGCAATGTAAGCTGCTAATCAGTCCCATCATGATTGCAGCAAGATAGGAAGCATTAAAATCAAGAGTAAGATGCATCGGTTTGAATGAAAAACAGGCTCTAAAAAAACAATGTTTCGATTATAAACGCTGATCCCAGCCAGCGCAGTTATTTTTGGCTATTTCAGCAAAGGTTCAGCTTGTAAGCTGCCCCGGCCTGTTCTCTGACCAGCTTGGGCACCAGATAACCCGGCAGCGTACTGCGCAATTCGGTTATCAGATGGCTGGCGGTTGCATCGTCAACTGCGAAATGCGCCGTGCCACGGGCCTGATCGAGTTGGTGCAGATAATAAGGCAGGACGCCGAGGCTGAACAGTTTTTCACTTAATTGCCTCAAGCTTTCCGCATCATCGTTAACCGCTCTCAGCAACACGCTCTGGTTAAGCAGGCTGATCTGCCGTTGTTGCAGCGCCAGACAGGCACTCGCTACCAAATCACTCAGTTCATTAGCGTGATTACTGTGCAGTACCAAGATAATTTTTTTATCACGGGCAGTTAATAAATCTAACAGCTCCGGTGTGATGCGCGATGGCAAAACCACCGGCACCCGGCTGTGAATCCGGATTCGCTTTAGGTGAGCAATGCCGCTCAAATCAGTAATCAGTTGGCCTAACTTGCTGTCATTGAGCAGTAAAGGGTCGCCGCCACTCAGAATCACCTCACTGATTTCCTGATGTTGTTGAATAAACGCCAGCGCCTGCTGCTGTTTCTGGGTGGATAGCTGTTGTTCGCCATAGGGAAAGTTGCGGCGGAAGCAATAACGGCAATGCACTGCACAGGCGCCAGTGGTGATCAGCAGGATGCGGCCATGATATTTATGAATCACCCCCGCTGCGGCAACGGCATTCAGATCACCGACCGGATCATCGTGGTAGCCCGGATAGGTCAGCAGTTCCTGCTGCAGCGGTAATATTTGTCGCAACAGCGGGTCATCGGGGTTGCCGGGTTCCATGCAATCGACAAACTGACGCGGTACTTTGAGCGGGAACTGGCGAAAATTGTCCAGTAAGGGCAGTTGTTGCGGATCGATTTGCAGGTGTTGGCAAAGACTGTGCAGGTCGCTAAATCCTTCGTTTAATGCTTGCTGCCATGCGCTTGAAGAGGTGTTCAAAACTACTCCGGTTTCCGAATAAAAATCTTATCCATTATAATCGTCGGATTATTGTTTGTTTTCACGAGGAAAAAATGGCGATTTATAGCACCAACGAATTCAAGGGCGGATTAAAAATCATGCTGGATAACGACCCTTGTTCGATTATCGAGAACGAGTTTGTCAAGCCGGGCAAAGGGCAGGCGTTTAACCGCGTTAGAATTAGAAACCTGAAAACCGGCCGTGTTATCGAGCGCACATTCAAATCCGGTGATACCGTTGAAGGTGCGGATGTAGTCGATCGCGAGATGCAATATCTGTACAGCGATGGTGAATTCTGGCATTTCATGGTGCCTGATACCTTCGAACAATATCAGGCCGACAAAAATGCAGTGGCCGAAGCCATCAAATGGTTAAAAGAGCAGGATGTCTGCACCATGACTTTGTGGAATGACTCCCCCCTGTCAGTTACCCCGCCTAACTTCGTTGAACTGGTGATTACCGAAACCGATCCCGGCCTGAAAGGTGATACCTCGGGCGGCGGCGGTAAACCGGCCACCCTGGAAACCGGTGCTGTGGTGCGTGTGCCACTGTTCGTGCAAATTGGCGAACTGATTAAAGTCGATACCAGAACCGGTGAGTACGTATCACGCGTTAAAGAATAGTGACTAACGGTTGGCAACCGCTCTGTAGTCTTGAGCATTTGCGTCATCGGGCGCAAATGCTCGCCGCTATCCGGCAGTTTTTTGCACAACGCCAGGTTCTGGAAGTCGAAACCCCGTTGTTATGCCATGCTACCGGCACCGATCCGCAACTGGATTTTTTTGTCAGCCAGTATCATGCAGTTCCCCATTCGCAAACCCTGTATCTGCAAACCTCTCCCGAATTTGCCATGAAACGGCTGCTGGCGGCAGGTTCCGGCAGCATCTATCAAATTTGCAAAGCCTTCAGAAACGGCGAAAGCGGCCGGCAGCACAATCCCGAATTTACCATTCTGGAATGGTATCGGCTGGGTTTTGATCTGCAGCAGTTAATGGACGAAGTCGCCGATTTGCTGCAAACCTTATTGGCTGATCGGCACTGGCGGGTCAGCAAAATTAGCTACCGGCAAATTTTTGCCGACTGTACCGGACTGGATGCCCTGGTGTTTGATCGTCAGCAATATGCGGCTTGTGCCGTTAGCCGCGGTCTGGCTGAAGCCGACAATCTGTGCGGCGACGATCACGCCTTATGGCTGGATTTTTTGTTCAGTCACTGTGTGCAACCGGCTCAGGATGCACAAACTATCTGGCTGATTTATCACTATCCCGCCATTCAATCCTCACTGGCACGGCTCAATAGCCAGGATCAGCGGCTTGCCGAGCGCTTTGAAGTACTGATCGATGGAATCGAACTGGGCAATGGTTTTTTTGAACTGGCCAATGCCGCCGAACAGGAAGCGCGCTTTGATGCCGAAATTCGTTATCGGCGGCAGCACGGTTTGCCCGCAGTCAGCAAAGATCAGCATTTATTGGATGCCCTGCAGGCCGGACTACCCGATTGCAGCGGCATCGCAATTGGAGTCGACCGTCTGTTAATGATCGCCAGTCGCGCCGCAGCCATCAGCGAAGTTTTGGCTTTTCCTTTGGGGAATGCTTAAACTCCGGTTTCTTTTCGATCTTTCGACAGGTGGTATTTATGCCAGTCAAGCAAGCAGCGTTCTGGAGTATCGGTGCCGGGCAGCATTTGCGCGCTTTACGCAGTTCGGAACAGGGGCTGACCAGCGGCGAGGCCCTGAAAAGGCTGGAGCGGGATGGCTACAATCAGCTTAATTATCGTAAACCTCACAGTACCCTGGCGCTGCTACTGGGCCAGTTCAAAAGCGCTATTGTTTTGCTGTTGCTGCTG
>CAIUWU010000287.1 GCA_903902945.1 uncultured Pseudomonadota bacterium | reverse complement strand
CATTGCGTCCTGTTGAGCCGACAAATTCTACAGCATTTATTTTTTCTGTCAAGAGAAATTTGAAATTATTTTCAAGTTCCTCAGAAGCTGTCGCCTCACTCAGCCTTAGCGACCAAGTGAGCCGCTCATTCTATACATACACTTGAAACATGTCAAGACAATCCTAATCTTTTTTTTCAACATCCTGATTAAAGATTAGATTGTCACGATCTTCGGGATTAAGCTTCACAATTTCTTCAGGATAGATATGCCAGAAAGACTTATCAATAGCCCCCTCTGTATAACTGTTTTTACGGCTATGATTAAATGGACACCACCAGTTTTCTACCACTTTCACCATATAAGCATGCCACTCGAACAAACCAACACTGTATGGGCAGTACCATGTGCAATTCAGTATCCAGTAGAGCTTGGACTGAGCGAAACTTAATTTGAATGAACCATCCATCGTAATCTGGCTTTTCAAGTCATAACGATGACTCGCTCTATCCGGCAAGAAATCGCCCCACTTCTTGACGTTTTCAGCGCCGACCAATTTCAAACTGAAATAGGTCAAATAGGCGCTGGTTATTACAAATGGCAAAGTCAGAATTGGCAAATAAATAAACAATAAACCAATAGCCCTAGACAAAACCGGCATTTTGCGGTGATTGCAACCAATATTGACGCGCTCATTACAAGCCTCACAAGCTTTCATGACTTTTTTCCTCCGAATTATTATTTAATGTGGACTGAGAATGCAGCAAAACGTAAATACTTAGGCAACCTTCACAGCAAAATCTTTTAACACCTTGTTCAGTAATACAAATAAATCCATCCAGTTCAACAGGCTGGCCACAATGATCACAACAGTAATCGTTTTTTTCCATGCTTATAGTTAGATTCGACCAGACACTGAACAAAAAAAGGTTTTTAAATAATCAGTTTCCGGCAAAGCAGGATGAACTGGATGATCAGGCCCCTGTCCGCCGGTAGCAAATATTACTAAGTCTCTATCGATATGCCGAGCCGAAGACCGCAATATTTCATGCAAATTCTCTCGCGACAGATGATGCGAGCAGGAAGCGGAAACCAAAATGCCGTTATTCGACAACACTTGCAAAGCCATCTGATTCAGACGCCGATATGCCTCATGGCCGGCTTTGAAATCCTTCTTTCTCTTTATGAGCGCCGGCGGATCAAGCACTATGACATCAAATTTTTGATTTTCATCGCGCATTTGCTTCAAAAAATCAAACACATCGCTCTTAATAAAATGCATTTTCTCGGCCACATGATTGATCGCCGCACTCTCGGCAGCAAGCGCCAAAGCAGCTTCTGAACTATCAACACACGTCACTTCACGGGCCGCCTGCGCAGCCGGCACACCCCAGGCACCGGCATAACTAAACAAATCCAATACCTTCATACCAGACACCCACTTGGCAAGCTGCCCACGACTGATTCGATGATCATAAAACCAGCCCGTCTTCTGCCCACCGGCAATATCAATCACAAACCGACTCGCATTTTCCTCAATAACCAACCGATCAGGCAGTTCGCCAAACACCACATCAGCTTCCAGTGACAAACCTTCAAGCTGCCGCTGCGCAATATCGTTTTTTAACAAAATGGCTGTTGGCAACAATAAATCGCTCAACACCTTAATCACAACCGACTTATGCATTTCCATGCCCAAGGTTGTGATCTGCACCGAAAGCACATCGCCAAAACGATCCACGACCAAACCTGGCAAACCATCGCTTTCTGCAAAAACCAGCCGATAAAAAGGCTTATCAAACAAGCGCTGACGCAAACTTAAGGCTCGCTCGATGCGTTGCCGGAAGAAACTTTCATTAATAGTAATATTCGGTTTGCGCGACAGCAAACGGGCGCAAATCAGCACATTGGGATTGATATAAGCCACTCCCAAGGCGTTGCCGCCACTGTCTTTGACCACAACCACTTCACCACTGGAAAACTGCTCCAATGGACTGCGTTTGACATCCACTTCGTTACTGAAAACCCACAGATGCCCCTGCCGCAAACGGCGATCTTCATTTTTTTTCAAAAACAGTTCAGGGTAACTCATCAGAAAAATTTCCTAATTGGCTTCAAGCAAAAATTAACGACCGGCATCCAGACGGCACCAGTCATCCTGAATCACCGGGGACGGTACCTGTAAACCCTGCTGACGATAGGCAGCAGTCACCGCTTCGGCCTGCTCATTCAAAATACCCGACAGAACCAAAACACCAGGCTCAGCAACCAAACCGGCAATAGCCGCTGATAACTCAATCAACGGTAAAGCCAAAATATTGGCAAGCACGATATCAGCCTGTACAGGCTTAAAATCCTCCGGCAGATAACAGGCAATTCTGTCCTGAACCTGATTTTTCTCAGCGTTGTACTGCGTCGCAATCAAGGCCTGGGGATCGATATCAATCGCATGCGCATAACGGGCGCCCAGCAATACTGCGGCCACCGCCAGAATCCCTGAACCGCAACCGTAATCAATCACCACTTTATCTTGCAAATCATGCGAAGCCAGCCACTCCAGGCATAATGCAGTCGTAGGATGGGTACCGGTTCCAAAAGCCAGACCTGGATCTAGGGTCATACAGACCGTACCGGCTTCCTGTTGCTCCTGACCGGTCGGACACACCCACAAGCTGTCGGCGAATTTCATCGGCTTGTAATGTTCCATCCAGGCCCGCTCCCAAACCTGATCCTCAATGATCTCAACCAGCCAGTCCTGCAAAGGCACCTCACTAAACTGCTGGGAGACCAACACGGTAATCAAATCGGGATCAGCATCCAGTTCAAACAACGCTGTCACCCGGGTATGGGTCCAAATTTTGGTCTGATCTATCGCCGGCTCATAAACCGGTTCATCTTCTGCATCGGTATACGTCACCGAAACAGCACCCAATTCACTAAAAAAATCAGCCAACTCCGGTGCGGTCAGCTCATCGGTAATCACCGACAATTGATG
>CAIUWU010000286.1 GCA_903902945.1 uncultured Pseudomonadota bacterium | reverse complement strand
TGGCATTTGACGGCATCTTTTTCGGTCATCAATACCGGTTTGCTGTCATTAAAACTCAGATCGGCTACCTGAAAGGCATAGTGATCGGGAAACGCATGATTCAAAGTCTGCAGCCCTGCCTGTTGCAGTTGCTTGAAAAAACGGCCCGGATTACCGATTGCGGCGACCGCATGCAGTTCGGTTTGCCTGAAATCAGCCAGCGGACGCTGCTCTCCGCTCACTAGATTAATGCAATCACTGCCACGCAAATCCATGGCAAATTCGCCCGGCTCCAGATTATGGCCGCCGTTTACCACCACCAGATCCACTTCCTGAATCCGCGCCGGCGGCTCTCTTAAAGGACCAACCGGCAAACAATAGCCATTACCGAAACGACGGGCACCATCAACTACGGCAATTTCAATATCGCGCTTCAGTGCGTAATGCTGCAGACCGTCATCGGCAATCAGTACATCACAGGGAAAATTCGCCAACAAATGTCTGCCGGCAGCCGCTCTATCCGCACAAACCACCACCGGACAGTTGCTACGCCTGACCACCAGCAAGGGTTCATCGCCTACCTGCAACGGATCGCTGTCGATAGTCACAATCTGCGGCGGCTGTTTCTGTTCGCCGTTATAGCCGCGACTAATCACGCCCGGATTAAATCCCTGTTCACGCAGCAATTGCACCAGGTAAATCACCAGCGGTGTTTTGCCGGTACCGCCAACAGTAATATTGCCGACAATAATCACCGGCACCGGCAGACGGCTGGATTTAAGAATACCGATCCGGTACAGAAACCGCCGCAAACGCATGATATCGACATACAGCATCGATATTGGCATCAGCCAGCTGGATAGATAAAGTTCCTGATACCAGAAGCGCTGTAGCCAGCTGGAAAAAAATTTATTCATGCGCATGGGTATTGTCGATAGCAAAACTAAAGCGATGAAACCCCAGCTGATTCGCCATATCCAGGGCACTGATCACCGACTGATGCGAGGCTTTGCCATCAGCATTAATGATGAACGGCCATTGCCTGGCTTCTGCACTCAGAGCCATCAGACTGGCTTTGATCTCAATCAGGGTTTGTTGATCTGACGATACTGCCCCGGCATCACCGACAGCCAGTTTCAAATCGCCATTAGCGGCGATATAGAGATTGATTACCTGAGTTTGGCTTACCGTGTCATTGCCGCTGGCTTTCGGTAAATCCAGTTTGATATCAGACTGGTGGCGGAAGGTAGTGGCCACCATAAAGAAAAATAGTAAGACCAGCAGCACATCAATCATCGGAATCAGACCGATTTCCACTGCACTGCGACGTTTGCGCCGAAACTCCATCTACAAACTCTCTCGATCGCCCTGCATCAGGTCGATCAGACGCAGCGAATTTTCTTCCATCTGCATCACATAATCGTCGACCAGACCTTCGAAATAACGATGAAAAAACAGACTGGGAATCGCCACGATCAGCCCCGAAGCGGTACAGATCAGCGCTTCGGAAATGCCTTTACTGAGTACTGCCGGATCCCCCATGCCGCCAACGGCAATATCGGAAAACACCCGGATAATGCCATCGACTGTTCCCAGCAATCCTAATAAAGGGGTGATTGAAGCAATGCTGCCAAGCGTGGTCAGATAGCGCTCCAATTCATGAGCCACCTGACGCCCGGTCTCTTCGATGCAATCTTTCATCACTTCACGGCCATGTTTACGGTTTTGTAAACCGACCGCTAACACTCGGCCCAGAGAAGAACTGGTTTTAATACGGCGGATAGTTGGTTCGTCGAGCTTGTTCTCGCGATATAAATGCCAGATATGCGCCAGTAACTGACTGGGAATAATTTTCTGCCGTTGTAATGACCAGAAACGCTCACCAATAATTGCCATTGCCACAATCGACGCCGTAATAATTGGCGCCATCATCCAACCGCCCTGCTTTATAAGTTCAAACACCTACGCAATCCTGAAATTCAAATTGGGCGGATTTTACCTTAATCGGCCATGAGCCGCACGATGGTCTATGTCGAGTTACAAACAAATCGGCTGGAATCACCGGTTACCGCTCTTGATGTTCTGGGTTTTCAGCATCCACCGCAAAATAAGGCGCAAGGCAAGATAAGTAAAAAGGTTTATGCATTTTTTACTTAGTTGACCTTGCAAACGATTGAGGTTTTATGTGCTACATCAATGCAGGTGGTCATCAACAATTCGGCGAAAAAGATCCACTGAATCAGGTGCGATTAGCCGAATCTGCGGCTTTAATGATCAAGATTCGATTGCGAATACGGCGCTTGAGCGCCAGATATTCGCAATCTGGGGATGATTAACGGTGATTTATAAAGCGGCAACGCGTTGTTTCAGATAGGCGGCAAATTCGTTGTTGATTTCGCCGTGCAGCAAACCATATTCGACGTTGGCCAGCAGGAAACCAAATTTGGAGCCACAGTCATAGCGATTGCCCTCAAACTCATAGGATAAAACTGCTTCGTCATCCATCAGGGCGGCGATGGCATCGGT
>CAIUWU010000285.1 GCA_903902945.1 uncultured Pseudomonadota bacterium | reverse complement strand
GATGGCAGCAAAGACAACACCCTGGAAATTCTGCATCAACTGGCCGCCGAGCACCCGAAAATTCGCGTCGTCAATCTGGCCAGTAATCAGGGTAAAGCGGTTGGTTTGCGCACGGCTGCCTTGTTATCGAATAGTGAGATTCTGATCGGTATCGATGGCGATGCCTTGTTGGCGCCGAATGCCACTGCCTGGATCGTCAGACATTTTCTCGATAATCCGTCGGTCGGTGCTGTCACCGGTAATCCGCGGATTCGCAACCGTTCCAGCCTGCTCGGCAAAATTCAGGTCGGAGAGTTTTCGGCGATTGTCGGCATGATCAAACGTGCCCAACGTTCTTATGGGCATATTTTCACTGTTTCGGGCGTCATTGCGGGTTTCCGTAAGGCTGCTTTACATGAAGTGGGTTACTGGAGTCCCGACATGGTGACCGAAGATATTGATATCAGCTGGAAATTACAGCTGGCCGGTTGGTCGATCCGCTTTGAACCGAATGCCTTGTGCTGGGTGCTGATGCCGGAGACCTTGAATGGTCTATGGAAACAACGCACCCGTTGGGCACAGGGTGGGGTAGAAGTGTTGCTGCGCTATTTCCGGCCTTTGCTGTGCTGGCGTTCACGCGGCATGTGGCCGTTGTATCTGGAATGCTGCATCAGTCTGTGTTGGGCTTTTTTGGTTGTAGGGTTATTGCTGTCGACGCCGGTAGGCTGGCTGCTGGATGAACAGCCTCAAGAAGCATTGGAAGATTTGTCTCCGCGCTGGACCAGTATGTTGCTCTGTATAACCTGTCTGGTGCAGTTTGCTGTCAGTCTGGCGATTGATTCACGTTATGAAAGAGCCAGTGGCGGAGCCCGCCATTATTATTGGATGATCTGGTATCCGATTGTGTATTGGCTGATCAATGTCGGCACCACCATTCATGGCTGTATTAAAGCCTTGCGCAAAAAACGCGGTCAACGCGCAGTCTGGGTAACTCTGGACCGGGGGTTGAGGCAGAAATGAAAGACATCATCATTAATCGACCCGATCTGCAAAGCTTCAAGCAAAAATGCAGTTCGGCTTTTTTATCGGTCTTGAGCTGGTTGTTATGGCTGTATTTTTTATTGCCGCTGTTTACCTTGGGTGGCTGGTTGCTGGGCGTAAAAGAGTGGGCTGACGAAATACGCTGGTTTGGTGGTTATAAGTCTTTGCTGGATTTATTGATTATGTATGTCAGCATTATTCTGGTGATAGCTTTGTTCTGGCTGCTGTGGTCTTTTTGTCTGACCTGGCTGCATGCCCGGCGTACCAGCAAGCGTGCAGAGTGTTTGTCTGATCAGCAATTGGCTCAGGCGTTTCATGTTGATGAGTCGCAACTGCTTGAGGCCAAAAGCCGGCAAAAACTGACCGTGCATTTTGATGACCATGCCACTATTACCAATATTGTGGCTGATTAAGTTGTCGGGCTAATTGTTATGAAACTGGCTATCACTATTCTGGGTAATAAATCGGCAGGCCTGATCGCTGAAATTTCGGCACTACTGAGCTTATGCCAATGCGAGATTCTGGAAATCAGAAGTGCCGGCTTAACCCGGTTGACAGGTTTGTATTTATTGATTGATGGCAACTGGAATCAGATTGCCAAATTGCAAGCGCTATTCGAGGTTCTGGCCAAACGCTACGAACTGGATATCAGTTTTCTGAGGCCGGAAGAGACCAACTCATTGCAAGCGGGCGTTCCCTGTTTGCTGGAAACCATTTCCAGCGAAAAGAAAGATGTCGTAGCAACAGTGAGCAGATTTTTACTGGAACGGGCCGTGAGCATCGAGGAGTTATCGGCTAGCCGCTATCCGGCACCCTTTTTTGAACACTGGATTTTCAGTACCAAGTTTATTGTGTTAGTGCCTAACAACGTCAGTATGTTGTCGTTACGCGAAGATTTTCTGGATTTTTGTGACGAACAGAATATTGACGGTATTCTCGAACCGATTAAAAGGTGACATTTATGACTCATGTGACTCTGGGCGCTAAAGTGCCTGATTTTGAACTGGCCGCAACCGGTGGCAAGACTGTTCGTCTGGCCGATTTTGAGGGGAAAAAGCTGGTACTGTATTTTTATCCCAAAGACAATACCCCGGGCTGCACTACCGAAGGTCAGGCGTTTCGTGATCACTACCCGGAATTTGAGCAATTAAATACGGCTATCCTGGGCGTCTCCCGTGATAGCGTCAAAATGCATGAAGGCTTCAAATGCAAGCAGGCATTTCCTTTTGATTTGCTGTCTGATCATGATGAAACGCTGTGCCAGTTGTTCGATGTGATCAAAATGAAAAACATGTATGGCAAACAAGTCAGAGGAATTGAACGAAGCACCTTCTTGATTAATGAACAAGGCGTATTGATTCACGAATGGCGAAAAGTGCAGGTTAAAGAACATGTTGAAAATATTTTGGCTGTACTGAAGGCGTGATTAGAGCCTGCTTATTAG
>CAIUWU010000284.1 GCA_903902945.1 uncultured Pseudomonadota bacterium | reverse complement strand
GCCGAGCTGGAACAGAAACTCCGTGAAGCCACCCAGCTACCCATTCATATCGGCAAGCTGGGCACCAATATGCGCGGCTTCAGCCCTGGCATCGTTCTGCAAGATTTAAGTCTGGAACTGCCTGCCGATCAGAAACCACCGTTGCAACTCCGGGAAGTGCGGATCGGGATTGATTTGTTGCAATTACTGCTAACCCGCGATCCGCTGGCCGCCAGCTGGGTCAGCCTGGTCGGTCTTAAAGCCGAAGTGGTGCGCAGTGCCGATGACAAAATCAGTATCAAAGGCTTACCCAGCAGTGACCAACCGCCATTGTGGCTGATGCAGGGCAGCCATTATGAAATTCTGCAAAGCCAGATCGGCTGGCAGGACCTCAAGAGCGGCACGCCCCGTATCCAGTTTGATCAATTTAATTTGCTGCTAAAAAATCATTTTCTCGACGACGATATCGAAATTCACTTGCAAACCGAATTGCCGGAACAATACGGCGACCAACTGCGGGTTTCAGCCATCCTGCAGGGGAATCTGTTTCAGCCGGATACGCTGGACGGTGAGCTGTATATCGAAGCCGCCAATCTGCAAGGCCCGGCGCTGGCCAAAGGCAATCTGCCGTTTCAACTGAATCTGACGTCCGGTTCCGGTGACATCAAAATCTGGAGTCAATGGCGCAAAGCGCAGCCGGTACAGATTGATGGTTATATTCAGGCTCAACAGCTGAATATCATCAACGCTCAGGGCAGAAACCTGCATCTGGATACCATAGACGGCAACCTCAGCTGGTCAAACCGGGATGGCAACTGGCGTCTGGCCGGTTATAACATCGGTGTGTTTGCCAACCGCCAGCGCTGGTCAGATGCCGAATTTTATCTGGCCCAGCAAAACAGCGGCGACTGGGCGGCCCTGATCAAACAGTTCGATTTAAATGCGATAGCCTATTTATCGCCCTGGTTCAGTAATTCCGACACCGCCCTGGCGCGATTGAATCTGAACGGCACCCTGCATGATGTCAGCCTGTTTGCCAGCGAGGATTGGAGCCAATACAGCCTGAAGGGCGCGTTTCATAATGTGGGAAACCAGGACCAACCTGCCATTCCCGGCTTTCAGGGTTTAAGCGGTCATATTATCGGCAACCAGAACCAGGGCCAGCTGGTGCTGGACACCCTGAATGCGGAAATTAATGCCGCCCATCTGTTTCGCGACCGCTTACTGATCGCCGAATTAAGCGGCACGATCAACTGGCAGCAGGATCCGCAGCACTGGCAGTTCAGCAGCGAGCGCCTGACGCTAGACAGCACCGATTTCAAAACCAGCACGGCATTTGCCCTGACTCTCCCAAAAAATCAGGCTAGCCCGGAGCTGCATTTACGCAGCCAGTTCAGCGACTTTAACGACATCAGCCATGTTCGCCGTTATTTACCCGCCAAAATCATGGATCCCGGCGCACTGGCCTGGCTTGATGATGCCTTTGTGGCAGGACAAATTAAACGGGGCGAAATGCTGATTGATGGCAAACTGGATCAGTTTCCGTTTCATCATGGTGAAGGCCGTTTCGATACCTTGTTCACTATCAGCACTGGCGAACTGCAATTCAATGAAGACTGGCCGCATTTACAGGATTTGTATGCCGACGTGCATTTTCTGAATCAGGATTTACTGGTTTCCATTTATGAAGGCCGTAGCGAAAGCGTACAGATCAAACAGGCCACGGTGGCGATCAGCGATGTTGCCAACAGTGACCATGTGCAGGTGTTCGGTCAACTGCACAGTGAAGTGAATAATGCGCTGCTATATATGCAGAAAGGCCCGTTGCATCAAAATGTCGATAATCTGCAAACCGTTGCCAGCAGCGAAGGCAACACCGATATCGATCTGAATCTGCATTTACCCTACCAAGAAGCCGATCCGGTTAAAGTCAAAGTCGATGCCCATTTACATAATGCCCGCATGACGCTGAAAAGCATCAATATGCCGATTGATAATATCAACGGCACGCTGACCTTTACCGAAGATCAAGTCCGCAGCGATACCCTAAGCGCCAAAACCCTGGGCTATCCGATTCAGGGCGTCATGAGTAGCGACAGCGTCGGCAGCCGTTTAGTGGTGGACGGCAGCACCAGCATCAGCAATCTGCAACGCCAGTTCAGCTTTCTGCGCGGAGAACTGGCCAAAGGCAATTTTAAATATCAGGCTGACTTGCGCATGCCGTATGCCAGCAACCAGAACACCACACTGGACATTGACAGCAATCTGCTCGGCGTCAGCATCAACAACGACAGCAGTATTGCCAAAACCGCTGATCAGCAACAGCCACTGCATATCAACTTTCAATTTGATAAACAGAATCTGCTGCCGGTTTACCTGCAATACGGCAATCAGCTTCACAGTGCCCTGTTATTTGACAGCCAGCAAGACCGGCTGCATTCCATGCATCTGGTGATTGGCGGCAATCCGGCGCATATCCAGCGTCAGCCGGGTTTAAGCATTGCAATCAATCAGCCGGTTTTCAAACTGTCGGAAGCGATTGGCACGCTGAATAATTCAGACAATCGCTGGCCAGCATTACGGGAAATCACCCTGGACAGCAACCAGTTGCTCTGGCAAGGCAAAGATCTGGGGCCGGTGCAGTGTCAGTTTCAGCATCACAATTACGCCTGGCACGGTGTGATCAATAGCCTTATGGCTAAAGGCCGGGTCAGCATTCCCGATCAACGCGGCGGAACCGAGCCGATTAAACTGGAAATGGACAGTCTCAATTTATCGGCGATGGATGCTATCGACTTTGACGCCGCCGAAGAAAACGTCAGCGTGTTGCCGCTGATCGATATCAGCAGCCAGCAATTACTGTGGCGTTCGGTTAATCTGGGCACACTGAAATTACAGACCGAACGCTTGCTGAATGGCATACATTTCAGAAAAATCAAAATCACCGGCCCGGGCCGGACGCTGGATTTAAGCGCCGACTGGCTCAAACAGTTAAAAGGCACCAGCACTCAGCTGCGCGGCAATCTGAGCATTGATAATTTTGGCCAGTTGTTGTCCAGCCTTAATTACAGCGATGACATCAAGGAAACTCACGCCGACATCAATATCAATACCAGCTGGAACGGCGCACCTCAGGCATTTTCGCTGGCACAACTGAATGGCTTGTTACAGTTCCGGCTCAAAGATGGCCGGATTTCCAGCATCGAACCCGGTTTTGGGCGCTTGCTGGGCTTGCTGGCGATGGAACAATGGGTAAAACGCTTGCGCCTCGATTTCAGCGATATCTACCGCCAGGGTCTGGCCTTCGACCAGATTACCGGCAGCTTCAAAATCAATAACGGCATCGCCAGCACTACCGACTTATTAGTGGATGCGGTTTCGGCCACCATGAAGCTGACCGGCTCGGTCAATTTAGCCGACAAAACCCTTAACCAGCGGGTTGCGGTTATCCCTAAGAGTTCCGGCGCCGTCCCTATTGCTGGTACAATCGTGGGCGGTATTGCGGCGATCATTACCGACGTCGTCACCAATGATTATCAAGAGGGTTATTTTTTCGGTTCGGAATACAGCATCAACGGTCACTGGGGTGATCTGGAAGTTGTCCCGGTACACGACCATGACGGTGTGGTGAGCAAAACCTGGAACGGTTTAACCGATTTCGACTGGCTGAAATAAATGACTACAAATAAGATTTTTCCGACCCTAGCATTTTTAAGAGAACACCCATGACAATATGTGCCGCCATTCAAATGGCATCTGGCCCTCAAGTAAGTGCCAATCTTCTCGAAGCCGAAAAACTTATTGGCGAAGCGGCTAAAGCTGGCGCCAAGCTGGTAGCCCTGCCCGAGAATTTCGCCATCATGGGTATGAACGAATACGACAAAGTCAAAGTCGGTGAAGTCGATGGCAAAGGCCCGATTCAAGATTTCCTGAGCAATATCGCTAAAAAACACGGTGTCTGGGTGATTGGCGGCACCATCCCGATTCTGGGCACCGATACCAGCAAAGTTCGCGCAGCTTGTCTGATCATTGATGATCAGGGCAAGCGAGTCGCCCGTTACGACAAAGTGCATTTATTCGATGTCAGTGTGCCGGACAGTAACGAAGAGTACCGTGAATCGGACTCTGTCGAAGCCGGCACCCAGACCTGTGTGGTGGAAACCCCGTTCGGCAAACTCGGCATTGCGGTTTGTTATGATCTGCGCTTCCCTGAATTTTTCCGTCCGCTGCAACGCCGCGATATCGATATCATCGTAATTCCGTCAGCGTTTACCGCCAAAACCGGTGCTGCCCACTGGGAAATTCTGTTGCGCGCCCGCGCCATTGAAAATCTGAGTTATGTCATTGCGCCCAACCAGGGCGGCTTCCATAAAAACGGACGCCAGACTTATGGTCACAGCATGATCGTCGATCCGTGGGGGGTGGTGCTTGATTGCTATAAAACCGGTTCCGGCTTCGTGACTGCCGATATTGATAAAGGCCGCCTGGAAAAAACCCGCGCCTCATTCCCGGTACTTGAACATCGCCGTTTTCCTAATTGATAACTACCATGCGTAAAATCGTTGCCTTTAGCCTGCCCGGACTGATACTGACAGCTTGTGCCGATGCTCCGGAAAAATATCGCGATATCAAACACCTGGAATTGCCACCGACCCTGGCGATAGAACACGTTGCCAGTGCACCAGTGAAGTCTTATGGCAGTTCATCCAGCACCACCACGCTGGCCAGTGACGGTAGCAGCAAGAAAAGCGATGACCTGGATAAACTGATCTACATCATCGGTGAAGATCAGCATCCGGTTATTCAGCTGAAAACCCGTTTTGACCGCGCCTGGGATTTGACTGATCACGGCCTGACGCTGGCCGAAGTGGAAATCATCGAGAAAGACAAGGAAAAAGGCATTTTCAAGGTGCGTTTTGAAGACAAAGCCGCCAATCACAGCCTGATGCAATCCGTCAGCTCGATGTTCAGTATCAGCTACGAAGATATTGAATACACGCTGACACTAGACAAAGACAGCCGAACCACCGGTGTGCATATCGACAAAATCAAAGTCGATGATGCCAACAGCAATTCGGCTCAGACACTGGCAACCCTGCTGGTTGAGACCATCAAAAAAGACTTGAGCAAATAACCGCGATTTGCACTTTGGGGTTAGATGAAAGCCGATGGTTTTATCATTGAAGTCATCGCGTAAACCGATTCTAAATTGATCGCCTACGACGTCCATCAGTTTATTAACCTCTTCACGTAACTGTTGTTTTGTCCAAGCAACGAATCGTCGCCAAATTATTTGGCGTGTTTCCAGAGAATTTCGATGCGATTGAGTTCTGGACTATAAGGCGGTAAATGCAACAAGACTAAACGATGCTTAACCAGCCATTTTTGTCCGCGTCGAAGTGGTGATGCATCGCGGCATTATCGAGCACGACGACGCTCAGCAGCATCCGTTGCTCCCGCTGAGCAATGCGGTCGATCAGATCGGTTAATACCGATCATTATTTCTAATTCAGATTAGATATATGGAAAAAGTAAAGATAAAGCTCGTCACAATCGGCCACCTCCCGTTGCACCTAAACCTCCGGCAGGTTGAAGCGTGGAACTCAGAAATATTTGAGCTTATCGGTGGGATTGATAATTTCGATCTGCGCGGTGATTCAGATGGACCTAGCTGGGAGTTTTCCGACGATCTCTTGAGAGAGCGGCTTCCTGCCCACACTGGTGCAGACTTTCTCTTGGCAATCGTCAATGTACCGATTGAAGCCAACTGGTACTCCAGGCGACTCGGGAATAACCAGATCGTCTTCACGTTCAGCCAAATTAGAGAATTTCTTGCTTGGGAAAATATCCCTCTTGAAAACGCAATCCTTTGGGTTCTCTACGCCTACTCGCTTCTCTATCGCCGTTCGGGGAACAAAATACCCGGACTTGGTGAGGCCCTAAGTTTCACTCATGACGAAACGCGCGGGTGCCTTTTCGACATGAATGGCATTAAGTCTGATCTCGTTGAGTCTTGCAACAAACCTGTTGTGTGTGTGGTGAGTGCGAAGAGCGCCTAAGAAACGAGCGCGTGTCTAACCAAAAGATTAAGACAGTGCAAAAAGAGATAAGAAAAATTCGAAAGCACCTGTACTACAGGGCGTTCGACTTCGTTAAAGCGAAGCCTGTAATGTAATCGCACTGGCTATCTCAAGTGTGTTTGCAATTTCTCTCGGTGTTGCAGGGTCGTTAATAGCTTCGTTCATATACGACAGCATTAAATCTTCTCCGCCAGCAAGCATAACAAGTCAATCCAGCGGACCGAGTAAAGCGGGCCGCGATTTCCAACGCTAGGAATCTTATGGCGCCGTTTTTCGATAAAAAGAATCGAGGTCAATATCAAGGCGAGCGATTGCATCCTCATCGAGATTCGGATGGAAGCTATGTGGCTACAACATCCAAGTACTCGGTTGACTACGTTAGGGTGAACAGCTTAGATGAGCTGTCAGCACTCGTTCGTTCTGGATATGGAGCCAGAATGTCCAATCCAGCGATACCTCAGGCTCCGTCGTATATTTCTCACGAACACATTACTTTTGTCGAAAAGAAAATCCAGCTGGGGCGCTAAAACGATTCCTAGCATCGTTCGCTGATGCAGAACACCTTGATGGTGAGACGGTCACCAACAGTAGAAAAGAGCAAGCTTTCCTAAGGAGTTACCTTCTTCAAGGAAAAAGCCAAGGGGAATGCGTACTCTGTGGCCGAGCGTTTCCAATAGCGCTTCTAGTTGCTGCGCATATCAAGACTCGCTCGGAATGCAACCGAGATGAGAAGCTTGATTTCAACAACATCGCGGCTCTGATGTGTGTACTTGGCTGCGACAGCCTGTTTGAAAACAGGTTTCGTGTATGTGGCAGATGGAAAGGTCCATGCAAACCTGCGAAAACATAACAGCCCGCATCTAGCTAAAGCCATTGAGCAGTTAGCTAACCGGGAGGTCGCTAACTGGCCTGATAGCTCCGGATACTACAAGTGGCACGCAAAAAAGTTTGGCTGGAAAGACAAGTAACAGCCCTATGTCTCGCTATCAGCAGATTCCTATACTGTGTAATGGTCAACAAAAACCGGACACCTGTTTAGGCAGCGTCTCTCAAAAATTCCCGCTCGAATTCGATCGGGGATTGGTAGCCCAATGTTGAGTGCGATCGACGGCCATTGTAAAAAG
>CAIUWU010000283.1 GCA_903902945.1 uncultured Pseudomonadota bacterium | reverse complement strand
GACATGAAAGACATCATTCAAGCTATCAGGAATGAATCCATGGACAAGGCTCGACAAAATCTGGCTCGCCAAATCATTGGTGCAAAAGCCTGCTTTACCTCCAAACAAATTGCACAAATTGTAAAGCTATTTGATTTTGAATCGGGAAAACTGGAAATCGCCAAATTTGCCTACGACTATGCTATCGATCCGCAAAATTATTACCTCGTCAATGCATGCTTTGATTTTGATCACACAAAAGAGAGCCTTAGCCGCCACATTGATTCTAAACGAAATTCCGTTTCAAAGGGAAACTAAACACGACTCCAGAATTCCATTGGCTTGAACTGTTGGCAGAAATCAAGGGGGAAAACAAAATGGGCAAATTGCGACGGGAAAATGCCAAATCCCGAGTAGAGCAGATTATTACGGAGGAATTGCACATTGAACCGCTTGGGATAGAATGCGGCGGAACTCGCACATTGGCGCAAACGTAGTCTCGGGAAAATGGAGATCGCAGCCCGGTTATGCAAGGAAATGACACTCTCGGTGAAATGAATCCTGGCCCGACAACATCTGGGAACTGAAAGCAGTGCAAGCACTTCCACAGGATTTTTTCTAGCAATGCCGATATTTTCGGATCTTCGAACAGAACTCCGCTAATACGATGTTTAATTATGCAATCTACAAATAAATTTATAACAAATATTTTACTGACATCTTCTGGTATTTTTTAAATTGCTAAATTCTCAAGATTCGTTTCTTAGAATGCATACTTCCTTATGGTGCATATTTTCTGAGAATTCTCACTGCTGAATTCTTTTTTCTTACGGATTCACCCGCCGCATGCGGAACCGCTTAGGAATTGGCTCCAGCATTAGACGTCCCAATCTCAGTCTTGATTGAGAAGAAGGGAGTGAAGAATTAAGTGACTGAACAGCAGGGTGATAAGAACAGCCAAAGTGACAGACAATTTGCCTTCCAACATTTGGCATCCACCGCCGGTGGGATCATGCTCAGTCGTTACAGATCACTGCAGATATGCTCCTCTTTTGCGACTTGCCAGCAACCAAAACGCTTGCGCCATAATTGTTCATTTTATTATGAATAGCCTCCTAAGCGCCACCGCCGCAGCAGCAATCCCACCCCTAACGTGAGCACCGAAATCACCCAGGCGCCCCCAACTGGTTCAGGCACAGCCGTGATCTCCAATCCCCACTGATTAATGGTGCCCACATCGCCACCATTGCAGTCGGCGACGAACAGCGTCCAGGTGCCGTTTGGATCCAGACCTTGAAATGAAGTCAACGGCCCGCCGTCAGGCCGCCAAAGGCCGGTGAGTTGGCCGTTGCTGTTGAAATCAGGGGCATGGTCCTGGTAGTAATGGACACTGTAAGTGCCTAGGTCACTAAGACGAAACGGTTCCAACGAGTTGTTCAGGCCAAATCCAGTGTTTGTGTAGCCCAAGGTGTCGGTGATCGAAGTTCCTACCCGGTCCAGCAACACGGCGAAACCGGTGCCAGCGATGGTTTCGTGTCGTAAAGTCACATAAAGATCCCCATTCCAGCCGCCGCTAAGCTCGAGAGTCACGGCTAAGTCGGTCATGCGCAGTCCGCTTTCCAAGGCGACCACCTGGCTATTTTGCCAACCCGCATAATCACCATCCGGAATCATCCCATTATCAGCAAAATCACTGGTGAAGTTTTGGATGTATATCGCGGCAGACAATGTGCCGGGGCAACTCAATATTCCCAGGAAAAGAACTGTGTGGATTTTCGCAAACAATTTCATGTGAATATTATTGTTACGAGAGGATTGGCCTAAACCACGCATGCTCAGTATTTGACCTCTTTCGGGGTGCCAGGCAGTGGTTCAAGGCGTTCGAGGCGCCGTATAGCCGCCTGCAATTCCGCGACGCAAGATTGGAGCGCCTTCAATTCGGCATCCTTGGCGGAGAGTTGGGCTTCCAGACGGGCGTTCTGAGCCTGCAACACCTGACTTTGGGCTTCCAGCTTTTCATTTAAGCCTTGTATCGCGGCCAGGGCCACGCCGGATTCGTCCACAGTGCCGATGGCCCGCTCGTTGTTGCCCAAGCCGAAAGCAGCGTGAAAATCCTGTGCCACCGGACCGAGATGTTTCAGTCCGTCCCGCTCGGATTTGTATTTCCATTGCGTGATCGGCAAGGCCACGACTTTGTCCAACACCTCGCGCGGTTCGATGGCAGTGAAGTTTTCCTTGGCATCGCGGTCCGATGCGTTTATCCACTGCGAGCCATCGCAATAAGCGCCACCCGCTAGTTCCAGCGCGAATCTGGGAATTGTCCCCAAACCCACGTTGCCGCTGGTCGAAATCATTAGGCGGCAAAGGCCCACGGTCCGGTCCCAGATTTTGAAGTAGCCCCAATCGACCGGTGGCATGGCTTGGGCATGAATGCTAGCTGGGCTGACACCCTCGCCGGAGCTTTGGCCGGTGCTTTGCAGCGTCCAGAGATGCCCGGCGGAATCGGTGCTCTTGATCCCGATCTGTGCGTTGCCCGAGGCGTTGATCTCCAACGTATGAGCCGGGGTGGTCGTGCCGATGCCGACGGCCTTGG
>CAIUWU010000282.1 GCA_903902945.1 uncultured Pseudomonadota bacterium | reverse complement strand
TTGCTGATTGGTAAACAGTTAAGCAGTTCTGACAGTTCACTGAAGTTATGTTCCATGAATGAAATCATCATGAATGTTTTTGAAATCAGTGGCTTCAGCAAATTATTCAAAATATTTAACTCATTAGCGGAAGCGGTTTAAGCCTGTTCGAGTGCTGCCAGTCATGAAAAAACGCTCTGGATTGATACAGTGTTCCCTGATAGCACTGCATCTGTACCCGGCAACCGCAGTTTCCGATCCATCTAACTCGGCACTGGATGAAGAACTGAAGTTTTTACAGGCTGAGTCTTATGTCATAACCGCGTCAAAAGTACTGGAACACAAAGACCGGAGTATTTCCACTGTCTCGGTCATCACCCAGGATCAGATCAGGGCACTCGGCGCCAAAGATCTGCAAGATGTGCTCAACACGGTACCTGGCATCAACACCACCCAAAGCAGTCTGGGTGCTAAAAAAATCGGTATGCGCGGCATCATTTCCGATAATTCGGAAAAAGTACTGATTCTGCTTAATGGTCATCCGCTGGATCACAATCTGACCAACGGCGGCAGCACCAATATTTACGACACTATTGCGCTGGACAATGTCAAACGGATCGAAATCGTCCGTGGCCCTGGGTCATTGTTATACGGCGCCAATGCCTTGCTTGGCACCATCAACATCATCACCAAACATGCCGATGACCAGTCAGGCAATCAGGTCACGGCCACCGGCGGCAGCTTTGGCACCCAGCAATACAATGTTTATTCGGCGGGCAATCTTAAAGATCTTAAAGTCACCGCCAACGCCAACGTTATGGCTACTGATGGCATTAACCGTCCGCTGGGTAACACTGGTGTCAATTCCAATCTGAATAGCGAGAAATATGATTTTGATCTCAATCTCGATTATCAAGATTGGAACTTCACCGGCCATTTTGCTGAGAAAAAAGCCGGCAGTTTTGCCGGAATCAACGACAACAGCCTGAATGATGTACAGCGTGATTATCAGGATTATTTTTTCATCCTCGGTTACAAACACAATATTACCGACAAGCTGAATGTCGATCTAAAGGGCTATCACGATAACTTCAATTTCGACAACATCATCCCGACCAGCTCATCGCTTTATCAGCGGACCGGCATTACCAGTACTAAATCCGGCGGCGAGGCGCAGTTTACCTATCAATGGTTCGATACTAATCAGCTGATTGTCGGCTTTAAAGGCGAAACTCAGGATCAATTCGATATTTCCCACACAACCGGCAGCACACCCTGGCAGCAAAGTCCGTACTCTCCGCTTTTTGCCAACGGCAAACACCGTACTCTGGCCAGCAGCTTTGTCGAAGATATATGGGATGTATTACCCAACTTACGCCTGTCCTACGGTGCCCGTTATGACCGTTACAGCGATTTTGGTAATACCTTTAACCCGCGTGCCGGCTTCAACTGGGAATTTTCAGAAGGCTACATCCTTCGTTATTCTTACGGCACCGCCTTCCGTGCCCCTACCTTTGGTGAAACCGACGAAGCTAATCCGGTTTATCACGGCAATAATGCTTTGCGCCCGGAAATGACCACTACTAACGAACTGGGCTTTACTGCCAGCCCGATCAAATCAGTCTCAACCGGCATTACTGTTTTTGAAAGCGATATTACCAACCTGATCAGTTGCAAAAGTACCGGAAGTGGCACATGCAGTTATTTCAATCAGGGCACTGCACTATCGCGCGGTATCGAACTGGAAGCCAAATATCACTTTATGGAAGGCTCTTATCTGGCGGCCAACTTCACCTTGCAGAACACCATAGATGGCAAGACTCTGCAACCGTTGACCAATGTTCCCAAGGAATTTGGCAATGTGATGTGGAATCAGCAACTTGCCAGCAATTACAGCCTGATGACCCATGTCTTTATCAAAGGCCAGGTTAACACTTCGGCGGGCGGCACTATCGCCAGTTACGCGGTGTTGAATTCAACATTACAAGCCAAAGAGCTGCTTAAAAATCTCAACCTGAGCGCTTCGGTTTACAACTGGCTGGACAGCGATTATTTCGATCCTTCCAGAACTGCCAACGGCAATTACTATAATCCCGGACGTTCGGTATTCATTCGTGCCGACTACAAATTCTGATTTCAAACACTCTGTCAGCAGCCATGAATATTCGCGATCAAAACGGCTATCTGACTGAATCACATATCCCGCTGACAGATTTACCATCACTGATTGAAAAACAAACATTCCAGACTGACCATCAGCAGTTACTGGCCAAAATCAAATTTGCCAACCTGTATTTACAACCGCAAAGCCCTGGGCGTGGCGATGACAAAACCCAAGAATACTTCCGCCGCCTGAAAACCGCCGGTATTCTCGGTTATCAAACCTTACTGGATACTTCGCTGCAATACGAACTCAAAGGCCAGTACAACAATCTGGTCGGTGTCAGAATGCCGAATGGGCTTGATTATTACCTGCATGTAATGACCACCGAAAAACGCATCAATCAATCCCTGAATGCATTGGAGAAGGATGATAAACGTCCGCTAAGCACCTGGCTGGGTATCTGCCTGTTTGGCTCAGGTACTGATCAGGCGATTACCGAAAACGGTGATAGTCTTCCCGTCAACCAGATAGGCGGATTACTCCCGGAAATTCCCGACCAGAAAATCAAACAAATCAGCATCAGACACCGGATTTCTTTGTACGAAAACTACAAGATCAAACATTTCACTTCATTCCTGAATTCGTTTATTGCCTCGTGCCAGCGCGGCTTTGGTGATGCTTATTTATTTACTCCCGCCGACCAATATCCGTTGTATCTGTTACCGGCTTTCTCGGCAGGACTGATCAGCAAAGAGACTTATCAGTACTGGACCCATCAATCAAGCCGGCGTGCTCTGGCAATACATCAGCTGTTTGCCAAGCGTTTAGAAGTTCCTTTGCAGGCACTGCCTTCGTCACTCGAAGCTGTAGTACCTTATCTGAATGCCGAAATCGCTAACAACCGTATGCCCCGTTTTGACCAGGCATGCCAGATGCTGGGCGATCAAGATTATTACTGGCAATCATTACTGGAAGACAGCGATATACGACCGAATAACTGGCAGCAACTGAAATTGCTCTCGTATGTGCGGGTAACTATCGAAGCCGCAGTTGATGCCGAACGCAAAGGCAATTTACTAACCACGATTGATGATATCTCTGAAAAACCGGTGCTGAACTCCTATAGCAAAATCCGCCGCAGACTGGCACGACACGGTATCGAGATTCCCGGCACACTGGCGCTGTATGCCCCAGCTAGCATCGTCGCAGCAAATACTGCAGAGAATTCTTACATTTATGGTTACAACCGCCCTACCCATCAGCAATTTCGCGCCGTAATGCAAGCCTACCGTCCGGATGTAAAAGGCAGTTGCCAATGAAGAGCCCATTGAGCTACCTGAAAAACCAGACCGCCGTCCGACTGCGTAAGCCGCTTGCCTTACAGGCAGCTCTGCTGATGCTGTTGACCTTACCATCCAGCAACACATTGGCTCAGACGGACACGGTATTTTTTTATAATTCCGAAAGCAATATCGATAACTTCGCCACTCTCAAATCACAATTTGACAGCTATTTATCCGAACAGGGTGAAATGGCTTTTCAACCTTACAGTGAACGCGCCACTTTTGAACAGGTGCTAGGTACTGTTCCGGACGGTGTCTATCTGCTTTCCGGATGGCATTACAACCAGTTAAGTAACAAACTTGCCCTCCAGCCGATTATGGTTGGTTCTCAGAAAGGAGTTCTGATGCAACGTAAGGTTCTGACTTCGCAAGACATTAATGATTTCGACGGCTTACGCGGCACCACGCTGGCCGGGGCCG